>NZ_JJQY01000147.1:0-153777 GCF_000979295.1 Methanosarcina sp. 1.H.T.1A.1
CTGCCTGGCTTCGATAGCATAGCCTTCGCCGAGGTCGAGGAGTTCGCCGGTTCTGATGGTGTACTTGTCATCGCTGTCAAGGATGAGCTTTGCAAGCTTGTCAGCTTTGTCAGCGTTGAGTGGGATGTATTCTTCTGCAAAGAAGCCGATAACAGGGTACTGTCCCCAGTTTGCCTTTGCGTTGGAGTACTCGTAATCAACATTCTCGATGGTGGTCGAATAAACGAGGCCGCCTTCAGGAATCACGTTTCCTTTAATACCGGAAACTTTGAGGGATTCTGTGGAGACATCGTCGTTGATGTCATAGTAGAAGCCAGCGAATTTGGTTGCATCCCAGGTGAAGTCACCTGCGCCGGAGGCGACCTGTCCTCTGAGTTCATAGGTGCCGGGCTCTGTGATTTCCTTCATGACGTAGAACCTGAGCACATTGGAGCTGGTGTCAGCGGTCTTGAAGAACATGCCCTCAGCGATTTCATCTGCGTCATCCCTGGTAAGGGTGAAGGTGTCTTCGTTGGTGATGGTAAGGGTTTTACCGTTGATTGAAACATCATTGAGTTCGCCGAATTCGTCGTCAGACTCGATTGTCATTGCGTTTGCGTAGTCAATGAGCCAGAGACCTTCGATCTGGGCAATGCTGTCTACTGCGCCCTGGAAGACCTGGTTGACGTGTACTCTGAGGACAACGACATCGTCTTCGTCCTGGATGTCATCAAGTTCGACTTCCCAGGTGTTGGTGCCAGTACCGACTGAGATGATTTCATCATCTACGAATTCTCCGTCCTTGGATAATTCGAGCCAGACTTTCTCACCGTCAACATCGACCTGCTTGGCTTCGATAGCATAGCCTTCGCCGAGGTCGAGGAGTTCGCCGGTTCTGATGGTGTACTTGTCATCGCTGTCAAGGACGAGCTTTGCGAGCTTGTCAGCTTTGTCAGGGTTGATCGGGATGTACTTCTCTGCGAAGAAACCGATCAGGCTGTAGTTGCTCCAGCCATCTGCTGCATTTTCATATTCGTAAGCAACATTCTGAATGGTTGTTGAGTAGACAATTCCGCCTTCTCCAATGACATTGCCTTTAGTGTCAGGTTTTTTAACAATGGAAAGGGTTTCGGTTGTCACATTATCGTCAATGTCATAGTAAAATGCTGCAAACTTAGTTGCATCGATTGTAAGGGTGTTACCAGCGCCATATGTATCAATAATGTCGTTGATATCAGAGCCATTGTACACTGGGCCACGGATCTCAATTACGTCTGCTGCACTTGCGGCGGATGCAAATACAGTGAGAAGCATGAGAACAGCCAGTGATACTGCTGCAAATCTCTTCATATTATTGTTTCCTCCATGTTTGTTAAGATATATCGTATGTAAGAAGAAGTGTCGGGATCAAACACTTAAAGGGTTTCACCATTCTTCACCAAATCAGACTCATCCATTTCGTCGATTGCCGAAGAGGATTTCATTCCCTCCTTATCCCTCTAAATTGGATTACAAGTGTTCTATAAAATAATTGCATTATTAAATCTTTTGTGGTCTATTTCAGGGGAATTAAAGAAGAAAAGCGCAAAACAACGATACAAATGACGGTAAATGTCGAAAGAACCCGGGCAGAATATTCGTCAGAGGTTAACAGAGAAGATGAAGTAGAAATACTTATAAAACACTATGGAAAAAAGGTAATGTGTTTTAAGAGGAGTAACTAAATAATTTGAAACAATACTAATTTTAAAAAACGATTATGTAAAAACACCATTTATTCAATGTTGATCCATTTTGAAAACCTATTAAATCAGGTAAAAATATCGGCACTTCGCACATGCCATCCTTTTCTCAACTGCAGAACCGAAGCAGGGCATTATTAGTATAACAGTCTAATACATTCCAGATTATACGTGAGCAGGCATCTTCTAAAAAGAGACTGTGTTTGAATACTCCATAATAGGCTGTCTTTTACATGTACTCTAGATACTGAACACACGGACAGCAGGAAAAGTGGCAGTTTAGAAATTAGTCCGGTAAAGCTGGCAAATTTCGAGGATTGGGGGTAAAAGTAAAAATAAACTTTTGAAACAATTCAGTTATTTTTCGCACGGACTTTCATTAGTTTTATAATAATAAAAGTAAAAAAAATGTCTATTTCACTCGGTGTATAGTATAATCATACAGAATATTAGAAATTGACGATATAAGAGAGGAAATATAATATAAGAAAAATATATAAAAGAAAAGAGTAGAAAATAATCTGAAGAAAGGATGCCCTGAAAATAAGGCACCTGACATTATACAGATAACCTATATAAGATCATATTTTATACCTGAACAATGCAACATAGGATTAAAAACAACATGGGGTATCAGCTTTGGAATGTCAAGATATTATCCAGAATGTCCTCTGCAGGATTAAAGCCATCAAAGGCGTGGAAGATACGTACATTTTGAATGAAGAAGATAAAGAGAAAATATTTGAGCTCGAGAAAAAAGCCGAAGGGGCGGTCTTGATGGGCATGGGAATCGGAGATAACCAGGGGATCAAAGAGGTTTTCAAACGCCAGGTAATCATTGCCTTTACAACCAACATGGACTACGTCTGGCCTGAAGGACCAAATGTAATTCTAATGCAGTATGGGGAAAAAGTAGGTGAAGATGTCTATGACCCCGAAAAACTCGAAGAGTGTAAAAAGTGCAAGGATATGATGGTGATGGGAAATTTTGTAATTTACAGAAATGCAGTACCAAAGCCGCAGAGCACAAAAAAAGAACCGATGACTGTTGTACTCCCTCCCCAGAGTTGTAAAGAAGTAGAATGTGTGAGCAACGTGGCTAATACCGTGCTCGCGTCCCCATCCACCCCTTCAGACGAGTACATCAGGTCTGTAATGGGTCTCAAGCCACAGGTAGGGCAGGGGACTTTTATCATCGGATTCGACACCTGCTGATCAAACTGGACATGTGGATGGTTACAGAAGTAAAAAATGTCTAGAAAAACAATCAAGCACACGATACAGACATGCCTGAGAGATGGCTCAGTCGTCATTATACATGTACTATACTCAACGTTGTATCTATAGATATAATACAGTAACAAAAACAATACAACAGCAAAAATTAAGTGTGCTATACAATAAAAAATGAAAATTCAAACAAACGATCTTTAGTATAAAAGATCGAAAATTATCTTTTTTTAGAGAGGTACAGCAGCAGGTTTCAATATTTAGATAAAGCAAGTTTATTGAGAATTCAGACCAACGAAAATTTAAAGAATCCTACATAAGGGAAATTCCATTACTTAGAAATCGGTCTCAAAACACTTTTATCTAAAACTGCTGCCGAAAGAAATAGCCGGGAATAAATGCCGGAAAGACGGAATATGAAATGAAGGAAGCTGATTATAACAGGGCCTGCAGAAGTGTACTTGAAAAGGTACTTGCCGGTGAAATAAAAGACGAAGTCCAGTTGAACAAAGAAAAAAAAGATGTGAGTAAGCTACATCATCTTGCCAGCCTGCCCAGAAATGGAGATATAATTATGCAGGGTACACCTGAAGAGCGAGCTCTAATAAAGGAGTTCCTCAGGCGAAAACCCGTAAGGACAATTTCCGGAGTTGCAGTAATTGCTGTAATGACCTCTCCCGCCCCATGCCCTCATGGAGTTTGTCTACCCTGCCCGGGAGGCCCAAAATCAGCATTTAAATCCCCTCAGAGCTACATGGGAAAAGAACCTGCAGCAATGAGAGCTATTCAACACGAGTTCGACCCTTACGCCCAGGTTCAATCCAGGCTATCTCAGCTAAGGGAGATCGGCCATGATGTGGAGAAGGTAGAGCTGATAGTTATGGGAGGCACATTTTCAGCACGCAGCCTCGACTATCAGGAATGGTTTAGCAAACGTTGCCTTGAAGCAATGAACGATCTCACAGGCACTGAATGGAGGGAAAATGTCTGGAAGATCGGAAAATCAGTCCCTTACATTCCGCTTGAAGAGGTTCAGAAAGCTAACGAAATAGCGGACATCCGTAACGTGGGAATAACATTTGAGACACGTCCAGACTGGGCAAGAGAAGAACATGTGGACGAGTTCCTCAGGCTTGGAGGAACAAAAGTCGAGCTTGGAGTCCAGAGTGTTTATGACTTTGTCTTAACCAGAATGCAGAGAGGACATGGTGTTGCAGAAATTGTCAGGGCTAACCGGGTATTAAGAGACAGCGCATTTAAGGTAGGCTTCCACATGATGCCCCACCTCCCGGGATCAGATTCACAACTCGACCTGAGAGGGTTTAAAAAGCTCTTTGAAGATCCGCGTTTCATGCCGGATTACCTCAAAATTTATCCAACCCTTGTGACTGAAGGCACCCCTCTGCACAGGATGTGGGAAGCCGGAGAATATCAGGCACTTTCAGATGAAGAGGCTGCAGAGCTCGTTGCAGACATAAAAGCTGTCCTGCCTAAATGGGTAAGACTCCAGCGCATCCAGCGTGACATTCCCGCCAATCAAATCTTTGCAGGCGTCAGAAAGAGTAACCTCAGGCAACTTGCAGAAGAAAAACTTCGGGAAAAGGGAGGTAAATGCCACTGTATACGCTGCAGGGAAGTGGGGCACAATAGCCTGAAAGGGAGAAGGCTAAACGAGAAAGACATCGAGCTTACGATGGAAACTTACGAAGCCTGTAACGGTAAAGAACATTTCATTGCTTTTGAGGACCTTTCGGCAGATATCCTGATAGGTTTTACGCGTTTGCGTTTCCCGGCGACTCCCCACCGTCAGGAACTGCAGGACTCCGCCCTTATAAGAGAACTGCACGTTTACGGCTCCATGGTACCTGTAGGAAAAGGGGCAAAACAAAAGGAATGGCAGCACCGGGGCTATGGAAAAGAACTTATTGAGCACGCTGAAAAAACGGCATATGAATCCGGCTACAGGAAACTTGCAATAATCAGTGGAATAGGTGCCAGGGAATACTACCGAAAACTCGGGTATAATCTTGACGGAGCTTATATGTCAAAAACTCTGAGGGGCTAAAAAGATGGCCCTCTTCCACTACATACCTTAAACTGAGTTTTCCAACCCGATACTTTACACAACCTATCGGGTTCCGGAACCTCTCCAGAGTTACTGGAACCCGTAATATTCCTGTTAACAGTTGTCCTTGCAGGGACTTTTTGGTATAAGATTTGCTTTTCTAGCATCTATCAGTATACATCCGGAAACACCATCTTAAGCACTTACCGTTTTCTCCCCACATTATGTTTCAAGTGTCTGGCTTTCCCACTAACTATTTTTTCAACTCCCTTTATACTCCAGATATTTGTATAAGCGGTTTTTTATAAAAATTCGGATTGTTTATCAGCTTGCTCCTGACAATTTATTTCAGATTTTGGGTTTAAAAGAGAAGAGTAAAGAAAAATATATAAATATTAATTTGTAAAAACATTTTAATAAAATTTATTAATATAAAAATCGTACTGTGGTTTTTTAGTTATAGAGTATAGAAGGTTTTGATTTGGATCTAAAAAGTTAAGAGGAAAAACGGGCTAAAACCTCAACAAGCAAGGCAATAAAGAGAAACTGATAAAATTGGCTATTATAACTTTTCCCTTATAATAACCACTTATATTTTAAAGATATAAGGTCTATCAAATATAATTAATGTAAAAATATAAATAGTACTGTGTAAATAAAGTAAGTCAACTGAATAATAATATTGAAGCGCAAGTCAAAATTTCTGCGTTAGTAAAATTAACTGACCAGAGACGAAAGACCTTGTTAGGAAGAAAATTCAGTTGAGCCATCAATTTTAAAGAATGAGGGGGATTATATGGCACATAAAAAATATAAAAAAGATTGGGGAGGGGAATATTCTGTCCTTAGTACCTGCAAAATGAGGAAAAACAGCCTATAAAAAATAACTAGTTAACTGAAATCCCTGTCCATCGCATTCGAATCTACAGATTTCACAGGGAGATTTACAGAGAAATGTTAAATAGTATGGTACAATAACGTATACCCGCCTTCACAAATTGTATAAAATATTTACAATTTATATGAAAAAAAGAAAAATGTCAACTTTTGGTTTCGCAAAAAATACTCTTCAAGCTTCAGGAAAAAAATACGGGTCACATTTTAAGGTAAATCCGTAATATATGAAATTAAAAACCTGAAAAAGAAAAAAATTATAAAAAGCAAAAATAAGGCAATTAAGAGATTTGGCTTCTGAAATAAATTTTTGATTAAAATAAAAGTAAAAAAAACATTCATAAAAAAATAAATATTATGAGACATTAACATAATAAAAAACGTAATATATCAGATCCGAAAGCCCCACTCAGGTTTTGAATTTTAAAGACAAAAACAAACCCGAAATTAAACCAAAGAAACCTTAAATAGAACCTAAGAAACCCTAAAAAACCTGAGAAATATTAAATTAAACCCTAATTAAACCCTAAATTAAACCCTAATTAAACCCTAATTAAACCCTAATTAAACCCTAATTAAACCCTAATTAAACCCTAATTAAACCCTAAATTAAACCTGAGAAACCCTAAATTAAACCCTAAATTAAACCCTAAAAAACCTGGAAAGAGCGGTGATAAAAATGAAAATTAGAGTTGTAAGCTCAAAAGAAGAAATTGACACTTTAAAACTCAATGAGGAAATTGTCCATCTTGCATTCAGACCATCCAACAAGGACATTTTTAAACTCATTCTGAAGTGTCCAGAAGTAAAAGCGATCCACATCCCGAGCTCATACAAGAGAACGATTTCCAGTTCTGCACAGATGTATCTATCGATGCAGAACATTGCTTTGCTTGAGGGCGATGTGTGGGGCCACAGAAAAGACATCAACGAATATTCCGAAGTTTCCCAACATGTATTTGACCGTATAAAGGAACTGAAAGAAGAGGGAAACTCCGATGAAGACACAATAGAAAGACTTGTAAGGGAAACAAGGCTCAGCCCTGAGTTTGTAACCTTTATCATATCGAATTAAAATAAAGTTCTAAATAAGCCGATCAAAATCCTGATCGGCGTCCATTCTCCGGCAGAATTCCCTGCTTAAACTTTTTTAAAATATTCAGAGACATATCCTGAAGCAAATCCTATAAGTTCCAGAGCTGATACAGGAAAAATGTATCGGAAAACGTGTCTCTCGTAAATTAATTAATTTAAGAGTTCCAGTCACCAGCAAGCTTTTAAAGAAAACTATCCTTCAGGATAAAAATTTCTTTTAGAAATAACAAATTAGATGTAATTAGATATTTTCTCATACAGGAACCTTATTTCATACATCAGTACATTTTAGCAACTACCAGTGATACAAGAATATTATTGATGTAGGAATATTATTGAGCCTGATATGCATTACTTTTATCAATACCTGACCGATAACATCTTTACTCTTACCAGAAACCTACCCTAAAACCCATATTATCTGTCGTCGGGATGCATTACCTGTGCCACCAGCATTCATAATCTGTTGTCTGCATGCACTATAGCTACTGGAATTCATTATCTGTTGTCCGCATGCACGATCTAGCTACTGGAATTCATTATCTGTTTCCCGTCTGTATTATCTTTGCTATCCGAAAAAAAATAGAAAATAAACCCGGGCATTGCCCTTATGTTTTAAATAAAAAGCTTAAGTAAAATAGAGAAAAACAGGAGATGGATTTTATGACCGAGTTCGAACATGTGCTTGTAAACTCATTTAACGCATACATTGAGGAAAAAGGCATAAGAGCCATCTCCTACCGGCTTAAGCAGCACAGGTTTACTTCTCAGTTCCTTGACGTGCTTGTAGATTCCCTTGACCCTGACCTGTACCTGGGGATCGAATGTAAAAGTATCTCTGTGGAGAAAGGAGCAAACGCACTTTACTTCACCCAGCATTTTACTGTAGACAAAAAAGGCATCCATCAAATAGACAGGATTTCAGACTACCTGAATAAATCGGGAAGGAGGGGATTCCTTGCAGTAGAGCTTCGCCTCGGGACAGGTCATGACAGGGAAGCATATATGGTCCCCTGGGAAGAGCTGGAGAAGAGTTATCATGCAAAAAATCTTAAACTAACAGTACAGGAAATCCGAAATTTTCCGGAAATGAAAAGGGATGGAAAAGATTACATGATAAACCCTAAAGAATGGGGAAGAAAAAATCGCTGGGAAAAAGACAGTTAAACTGAGGCTAGCAGAGAATCTCGGAGAAAGTAATGACTGAAATTATGGAAGCATTTAGAAAAGAAGCAGGCAGATGTGCCGAAGAGATAAGAAAACATAGGTCAGTGCACGTAGTATCTCATATAGATGCAGACGGACTGACTTCTGCAGGGATTATCTGCACAGCTCTTGAACGGGGAAATATCGAATATACAGCACGTTTTGTAAAGCAACTCGATGAAAAAGCCCTTGACACTCTCGCAGACGAAAACCATGAGTTAATAGTTTTTACGGATCTCGGCAGCGGGATGTGCGAACATATAAAATCCCGCGGGATCAATGCTATTGTCTCAGACCACCACCAGCCTCAGGGCACTCTGGAGTTTCACCTCAACCCACACCTTTTTGGGGCGAACGGTTCTTACGAACTAAGCGGTTCGGGAACCACTTACCTTCTGGCTTCAGCCCTCGGAAAAAACAGAGACCTTTCCTCACTTGCCATAGTAGGGGCTGTAGGGGATATGCAGCACCTGAAAATGGGGCAGCTTGTAGGGATTAACAGGGAAATTCTGGAAGAAGGGGTGAGAGGAGGGAACCTCGAATTCAAAAAAGACCTGACCCTGTTCGGAAAGCAGACCCGCCCAATCTACAAACTTCTGCAGTACTCTTCTGATCCTTACCTTCCCGGACTTACCGGAGATGAAGAAGCTTGCATTGAATTTCTTCATTCCCTGAATATTCGCCACAGCCAGGACGAGCGCTGGAGGCGCTGGATAGAACTTGAGGTTTCGGAAAAACAGAAAATTGTCTCAGGGCTTATCCAGTATTGCCTTAAATCAGGAATACCGTCATACAGGATCGAGCGCCTGATAGGCGAGGTGTACGTCCTCCTCAATGAAAAGGAAGGTACGGAAATGAGAGATGCATCAGAGTTTTCCACTCTTCTCAATGCTACTGCCCGGTACGACCATGCTGACATCGGGCTTGCAGTCTGCATGGGGGACAGGGAAAACGCCTACGAAGATGCCAAAAAACTGCTTGCTGAACACAGGCAAAACCTCGTTAACGGGCTTCTGTACGTAAAAGAAAATGGTATTACTCAGCTCAATAACATCCAGTACTTTGATGCAGGTTCGCAGATAAAGGAAACCATTGTAGGAATAATTGCAGGCATGAGTTCCACAATAGTTGAAAACAGGAATCTTCCAATTATTGCCTTTGCAAAAACAGAGGGAGGAGTTAAGGTCTCAGCAAGAGGGACGCAGGACCTGATCCGCAGAGGAGTAAACTTATCTGAAGCAATGTCAACTGTATCGGCAGAAGTTGGCGGGGCAGGCGGCGGACACGATATTGCCGCAGGGGCAACTATTCCTGAGAACGTAAAAGAAGAGTTTGCCCGAAAACTGGACCTTTTCATAGGAGAACAGCTTCGACGGAAAGCAAATTCAAGATAATGGAGGCTGCCCTCCGGAAATCGTTCCGGAAAGCCGGATACCACGAAAAGCAAATTCAAGGCTCAGTGAATGAAGGACAGGAATTTCTGGAATAGAGGTAATAAGCAGGTTTCAGACCAGATCTTCAATCCGGCTCATTTCCTTGAAAGAAATTAACCTTGACATTGCACTTGTGTCTATAGGAATTCCATACTCCTGTACAACAGCCATCGGATTTGTTCCTCCAATGACAACTATTCCGAGGTGGTCTCTCTCAATAGGGACATCGAGAACTCTTGTGTTTGGTTCTCCCACTTCCAGAATTCCGCTGAAGCCTGCATCCAGAAGGTCAGAAAGGCTACTTTCAATCACATCTCTTGCAACCATGGGAGCTTCCCTCAGGTTTGCGAGAATCTTGCCTGAACCTGTCCTGAGCATTTCAGATACGGAAGTGATTCCCTGAGACATCAGGACTTCCAGAGGATCTACAGTTGTACTTACATATGTCAGCACATCGGTAAAACGTACAGGAATTCCGTTTCGGATCTGGACAACCCCGCCAAGCTTCGGATTTACAGGAATTCCTGCTTTTAGCAGTACGCCGTCAATAGTTATACTGCAGACAGTCCCGATCCCTACCTTTCCGTTTTCAATGGTCAGGTTTCCGATTGATTCCCCTTCGGAAATTACTTTTACGTAAGGGGTCACGGAAAGTCCGCTTGAGATAACCATCTTGAAGATCCCGAGCACATCGTCCAGGTCTTTTTTATCGATAAGCGAGAGATTAAGTATGACGTCTCCATCCATTTTCTTCGGATCAAATGTAGTCCTGTACATGAGATCTCTGATTCGGGATGATGTAAACTGAATACGGTATCCATTTTTTTGCATTTCAACCCTCCTGTAATTGAAAGTATTTATACCTATTATAAGTTGTGTATTAATATGAAGGAAAAACATCCTCCCGATTGGTATCAACCATCTGTCTGTAAGTTCCCGGCCTTAAAGGCTATAATAAAAAAAGATAAAAATTAAGGTTTCTCAGAGGAGTCTTCAGGAAAAATGTATTAGAACGTGAGCTCGTGTATATCATGAGAAACTCGGAATCCTTTTCACAACACTCCCGCTAAGAAACCCATAAAATCCTGCGGAGCCGTTAAGAATCTTAGTTTGTCAGCTCTATGCAAAAGATCATACATATTTTCTCCGGAATCAAGCCTGAGTTCATCAAAGCTTAGTGGTTTGAGATAACGAATGGATGGGATATCCCTGTAAAGGGGATTTTTGGCAAAGCCATCTTTAAGAAGGAAATAGGCAGCTCCGGAAAGTCTTTTTACAGGCTCATAGACCGAAGAGAAATCCCGACAAACCCAGTTTGCCATCTCAAGAGTCTTTTCTGAAGCGTTTATTGTTACATGCCCGTACCCGGGTGGGACAAGCACCATATCTCCTTTTTCTGCTTTGATTACTGCCACATCCAGAACAATATCCTCTTCTCCAGGTTCCACTTTCTGCAGTAGATAAGTAGCAGAACCTTCAAGCACCTGGTAAATCTCAGGATAGGAAACATCTGTTCCGGGAACCTGCGGATGGTAGTGACCTACGGTTTTAATATATTCTGACCCAAGCATTCCGGGAGGGATTCTTGTAATGTCATATCTGAGGTGGTGGGTTTTAATGTTCTCAAGATCAGCATCATTTTTGGCAAGATCCCTGAACATGTAATACATGTCTTTATTTCTTTCATCTACCCTTTCAAACCATTCCCTATCAAATACCACATCTTCCATATCGTGGAGTTTTCTTACATCCGCCACAGTGACTTTATCCCCGAACTTCAGTGTTACTGCCATTAAATTCCCCTTTATTTCAGAGCATATAGATAACGTTCAATACCACAGCGAGCCTGTTCAATTACATACAAGATTTACATACAAGATTTTGCCATAAAAGTTAGCAGTGAATCAGTAAGGCCAAAATCCAGAACAGCAATAGGAAGTGCATAAGTTATTAACTGACAATATATACATATTGCTGACATTTCTACTTTTTGGCGACATCCTGATAGGAAAACTGCACTGTTTCACGTCTTCAAAGCTTTTTCAACCATTTTCGGGTAAGTAAGTTCAATAATAGTTTTCAGATTTACTATATCCTCCTGATTATATTTAAGAAGCAGGTCCAGAGCTTCCTTATCGCCCTTCTCATACTTCCTCCAGAGCCGGACCGCATCAAATCCATCCATACCGTCCGTATCCTCACTTCTGCAGATCCCGAGCAGCTTTTCAATATTTTTGAGACCTCCGCCATACCCTATACGCCTGAGCGGATACATCAGGTCGATGTGGAGCTGCTTGAATTCGATTTCGGGAAATTCGGATTTTATGAAAGGAATATCAAAGCGGGCTCCGTTAAAGGACACGAGGAGCTTGTATTTTGAAAATTCCTCTACTATGTCATCAAGATTGATTCCCCTCACATACATTTTGGACTCATTCCCGTCATAGATTCCAACAACGGTAATCCTGTCCCTGCTGGGAGAAAGCCCTGTGGTTTCGATGTCAAAGAAAGCGACAGAGTCAGAAAACAGAGAATAAGTCCTCCAGTGTTCTGCAGAAGGGAGACGCTGTGAAAAAAAGAAGCAATCTCTTGCAGCCAGATGTTTAGAAGAAATCTTTATTTCGTCACATATTCTGGTTTTCCTTGATAAAGGAATTGAGATTCGATCTTCCATTTCCAGGAACTCTTCCCAGGTATTTATTCCTGAAGCCCAGATCTTCTGCTCAAGAGCTTTTCCTACGCCTGGAATGTGAATATATGTGTTCTTTAGCATTTTTCCCCTGAACCATTGTAGGTGATCTTTAATAAAAATACTGCATGAGGACTGAAAGTGACATAGAACGCAGACAGTGGCTTTCAATAAATATAAACCCTACATTAAATGGTCAGAACATAGAAACTGTTCTCTAAACAGACATTAATCTGGGTCAATTCGTTCGGACATGTATTTAAGAGTCGACCTTGCCGTACGGAATCGTTCCGGAGTCACACCGACAAGGTTAATATACTTAGCTAGTGATAATATAAAGTACTCTTTATTTCTTGCGGGGGCAAAACATAAAGAGGGTTTATAGAGTCCGACTTAATAAGATTGGGGAAAAAATACAAGTTCAGGATTTCTAGAAAGCCAAAAAAATAAATACTAAGATATAGTTACCACCAAACCAATTAGAAATTCATGATCGATTTTTACAGGCAGGAATCAAGAAAGCTTCCTGCAAATGAATATTTTATACGGGTGTGCAAGTAATGGCTAAAATTTCCGTAATTGGTGCAGGAAATGTAGGTGCGACCACAGTCCAGCGGCTAGCCGAACTGGAACTGGGCGAAATTGTCATGACAGATATTGTGGAAGGACTACCACAGGGAAAAGCTCTTGACCTAATGCAGGCAGGGGCAATAAATGATTATGATACACAGGTAACAGGTACTAACAATTATGCAGACATTGCAGACTCTGACCTGGTGATCATTACAGCCGGGATTGCCAGAAAGCCCGGAATGAGCAGGGAAGACCTTATTAAAACCAATTCAAAAATAATAGGAGAGGTATCCCGAAATATTGCAGAGTATTCTCCGAACTCCATTGTTATAAATGTCACAAACCCACTTGACATTATAACATATGTATCTATGAAAGCAACGGGCTTTGAGCCAAAAAAGGTCTTCGGGATGAGTGGAGTTCTTGATGCAGGTCGTTTTGCAAGCTTTATAGCAGAAGAACTGAAGTGTTCGAAAAAGGATGTCGAGGCAATGGTTATAGGAGGCCACGGAGACCTTATGGTTCCCCTCCCCCAGTATACCACAGTCTCAGGAGTTTCGCTTCCGGAACTGCTTCCGGAGGAGACAATTGCCAGGCTTGTAGAAAGGACAGTGAATGGAGGAGCCGAAATCGTAGGACTTCTCAAACAGGGAAGTGCATTTTATGCCCCGTCTGCAGCCATTGTGCGCATGGCAGAAGCCGTGCTTAAAGATTCAAAACGCATTATTCCGGCGTCTGCATATCTTGAGGGGCAGTATGGGCAGGAAGGAATTTACTTCGGAGTGCCCGTAAAACTGGGAGCAAACGGGATAGAAGAAATCCTGGAACTCAAACTTGATGAAAGCCAGTATGAGATACTAAGAAAATCCTCAGAAACGATTAGAAGGGGAATCTCACAGCTGGAAATATAAAAAATAAACCAAAAAAAACCTTAAGAGGCATAGACAGATCAGAGCTGAAAGGTAAGTATTAACAAAAGAAAGGTTTAACAAAAGAAAGTTTTCGGTTAACGGAAAAATCAGTACATTTTTTTCGGCAGGTTTTTTAGGCGGGTTTTTTAGGCGGATTATAAAAATCTCAGAAGCCTGCCCTATTTACCAGTTTATTTCTGTTTTTAAATGTCTCTAAAAAATACAAAAACAAAGTTAATCCTTCTTGGTCAATTCGGAGAAGAGAAGGTGGGTCAACTACCCGCTAAATCTAAAGATTTAACGGGTTTCCTGCTAAAGCACTATGAATTAAAAGTTTCCATTCCTCTGGCCAGGACAATTCAGGAAAGAATTCAATAGAGAAAAACACCACCTATGACTAACTTAAACGCGGAGTATTTATTATAGAAAATAGATTAAAAATCCTTTTTCTCAGAAAAAGGCAATAGATAATTCGTTAATCGTAAACATTAAGATTAAGTAGAACTGTAGAATCTGGAACTATATTTTAAATAGAGAAGAGAGCTCAGTAAAACTGTAAGATATATAAGTATGTTTTTCATATAAGGTAGAGGAAGATATTTAAATAAATTTAGGATGCATAGATAACTTAAATTAATTAATAGAGCTGGGATATAATGCGCGAAGAACTCACATCACTCTTTGGCCTAAGCATATACACAAACAACGGTGTTTATGTAGGGAAGTTGCAGGACCTTGTAATTGATGTCGAGGAACGGAAAGTTACAGGACTTGCTGTTTCGGACATTAACAGGGAACTTTTTGATCTTAGCAGCAGAGGTATTATTATTCCCTACCGGTGGGTTATAACAGCAGCAGACATTATAATAATCAGAGACGTTATCCAGAGATACAAAAAGAGGAAAGAAGACTGAATGGTCTTTCGAAAAGTCATATGAAAAACCGGGAAATCTATGCTGAAATGCGCTGTATCCCGCCAGTGGTCTTGCGCGCTGACGGCAGGAATTTCAAAAATACACTTTCAGGCCTGGGCTTTAAGAAACCCTATGATAAAACCTTCGCCAGAGCGATGGCGAACACTGCCGAACTCTTCATCAAAAAAAGCGGTTTAAGCCCTCTTTTTGCCTATACTTTTTCAGATGAAGCCAGTTTTATTTTCACAGACCTACCTTTTGACGGCAGGGTGGAAAAAATCGATTCTGTTGTGGCGAGCTTTTTGGGAAGTGCCCTTACGATAGAACTGCGGCTTGAAGAACCCATAGCTTTTGATTCCAGATTGGTGGCTCTTCAAAAGGAAGAAATTCCTGAGTACTTTCACTGGAGGCAGCTGGAAGCCTGGCGCAACTTTGTGGCAGCCTGGGGATACTATGCCCTCAGGAACGAAGGTATGGAGAAGAATGAAGCCGCAAAGTGTCTGAAAGGAAAAAAAGAATGGGAAATTCATGAGATGCTTTTTGAGAGAGGCATCAATCTTGCGGCGCTTCCTGCCTGGCAGAGGAGAGGAATCATTATATCAAACGAAGAATATGAAATCCATGGTTTCAATCCGGTATCTGGCAAAGAGGAAAAATCCCTGCGAAGAAAAATAACTCAGAACTGGGAAATCCCGAAATTCAAATCCGAAGAAGGGATACCGTTTTTAGAGAAACTTATTAATAGAAACTGAAGTGTTTCAGAATAAAAAAAGAAAAGGAATGTAGATGTAATGGACAGACTTGAGCTTATAAGAAGAAATGTTCAGGAAATTGTAACCGAAGAAGAACTGGAAGGACTCCTTAAAAATAAAGAAATCCCCCGTGCTTACGTAGGATACGAACCGAGCGGAAAAATCCATATGGGGCATGTCCTTACCGTAAACAAATTAATAGATTTGCAAAAAGCAGGATTCAAAATCACTGTCCTGCTTGCAGATGTACACGCTTATATGAACAAGAAAGGCACTCTGGAAGAGGTCAAGAAGATTGCAGACTACAACCGGCGCTGCTTTATCGCTCTCGGGCTTGATGAAGTACAAACTGATTTCGTTTACGGGTCAGACTTCCAGCTGGGTGCCGAGTACATGTTAAATGTGCTCAAACTTTCAAGAACAGTCACCCTTAACAGGGCAAAGAGGAGCATGGACGAAGTAGGGCGTGCAATGGACGACCCGACAGTTTCCCAGATGGTATATCCCCTGATGCAGGCTATTGATATTGCCATGCTCGGAGTGGACGTGGCGGTCGGTGGGATTGACCAGAGGAAAATCCACATGCTTGCCCGCGAAAATTTAAAGAACCTCGGATTTGAAGCACCAATCTGTATTCACACTCCTATTCTCCTTGGGCTTGACGGAACCAAGATGGCTTCTTCAAAGGACAATTTTATTTCAGTAGATGATACGGAAGAAGAGATCTACAAGAAGTTTAAGAAAGCTTTCTGCAAGATAGGAGACGTAGAAGAAAACCCGATTCTTGCTCTTTTCCGCTATCATATCATCCCAAGATACGAAACAGTTGTTATTGAAAGGCCTGAGAAATTCGGTGGAAACCTCACATACCACAGTTACGCTGAGATGGAAAGTGACTTTATAGAAGAAAAAGTCCACCCAATGGACCTTAAAAATGCAGCTGCAAAATATATAAATGAGATTCTGGATCCTGTCCGAAAAGTTCTTCTATGAATTCCGGAAGGGTAAAACCCTTCCAGAAAATTTTAGAAAAAAATCCGGGGTGAAGGCACATTCTTATGGGGAGTGGGACGTCACATAAAAATGCCTGAAGATCCTGGATAAAATGTTATATAGCTATAAGGCATAGAATATTTGGAGAGTTAGTTCAGATATCCAGGGTGCTTTTTATGAAATATGTTTACCAGGACTCTACGGAACTGCCTGTACAGAGGGATTTCATTGAAGATCTGAAATCATACATAGACATAACTGCCCGAGTAATCCCTCTGGAGAATTCCATAATAGAACTTAAGTGCAAAAATAAAGAAGCGCTCCATGAATTGAACAACAGAATTGCTGGAATGAATATCTTCGAGGAGAAACTCAGCTCATTGGTTAATAAATTAATAAAAGAGATAGGTACAGAGGATTTAGTACCCTGTGCTGACGCAATCCGGATCACCTGCAGTGAAAATTTCGGGCGAAAGCATGAAATTCTTGAAATAGAGTCCAGAAAAATTGAAAATGGAACCGCTCAGGAATGTCAAAAAATTGAGAGCAAGGTCCTTGAGGTTCTCAATCCTTTTTTGATCTCAGGAATATATGGAGCCAAAAAGAGATTTGAGCTTTCCAGCAGTATAAGCGGAGTTTCAGGTGAAATAGAAGGTTCGGTTTCAGGCCTGCAATACTATTATAAACTCTGGTTTACAGAAGAGCCTCTGACAGTAGAGAGGCTTATTGATAGCTTGAGCCTGCCAGGATGGACAAGGACAGGAATCCTGCGAAAAGAAGAGAAAATAAAAATGCAGGACCTCTCCGAGTTTCTAGTAAGTTCCCTTGAATATGACAACGAAAGAAATATCCGTCTTGTTCTTGAAAATAAAAAAGCAAACCGGAAGTTCAGGATAGAAGGCAGTGGGCTCAAGTACTTTGTATATGAAGATGATAGAGAGATTACTGCCGACAAAGAGCTTGGTGCTCTTATAGATATGAAGGTTCTTGCTAAAATTCCGGAGAAGATCCAGAATTACCTCCGGACAAATATCCGAACCTATACCCTTTCAAAAGTCCTGCTTGACGAAGAAGATGCCATCTCTACAAACCAGATTTTCGACTGCCTGAAAGTGATTGCCGAACAGTACGGCGTGATCGTCCATGAGTGTCTGACAAAAGGGCTTAATAAAGAAGAAATTACCATCAAAATGGAAGAAGCCGACGGAACAAGAACTGAAAAGTATATCTCAAAGGCTGAAATGTACACCCGTCTTTCCGATGTAGGAAGCGAAGGCGTTGAGATTGCCGAAATACTCGGCGTGGACAGTAGGGCTCAGATTAAGGACAGTAAATACCTGATCGTCTAAGTCTTTTTAAACGTTATCTTTTTGAAGTATCTACTTATAAATTACATTTTAAATTTTGTATTATACATATTAAAACATACATTATGTTTGATATGAGATATATTACAGTATATACTGTTCGTTTTATAGTTTACTTTTTCATTTCTATTTTATACATCAATTCTTTAGACTTTTTCTCTCCTTTTATCGCCCGCAGATTTTAGCTAGTACAACTTATGAGCTGGAACAGATAGAGAAAGGAGAAATAAAAGGGCATCTACTACGGAATTTTGATACATTAATGAGCAGCTATAATACCTGCTTTCGGCAGGTAACTTGTTTTTATTGTAATATTTTTGCTGATAGTGTTTTTGCTGGAAAACACATTATCCCTGATACTAAACATTATTGCAAAAAAGGCTCATTGTTTATATATGTCGTGAGATTTGGGTCATATGTCAACCAGTTTCAAACATAATGCATATTTAAATAATGTTTGAAAAACGCCAGCAGAAAAAAACACTCAAAATATAATGTCGACCTGCCGAAAGTAGGATAATAGATTCAAAAGGAAAAAATCTTCTGAGATTTAGTTGGTAGGATGAAATAAACAGATATAGATAAATTTATATTATGTTAGGTTTGAACCTGCAAGAACCCAAGAGAAAAGCCTCAAGAAGGCTGATATTTGAACTGCAAAACTTTTTTAAAGGACTGGCGAATTGAAAGTGTCGAGCCTTAAATAGGAAGCAGGAGAAGTAACGTATTGTACGAAGTAACCCTCGTTCAAGGTATAAATATTTTGGATCAGGAGTTTACCGGAAAATTTATTCCGAGATAAAAATAAGAAACTCAATTTCGATGAATTATATAGCTACTTGTTAATAAGCTACTGATGTACCAGAAATTTATATTCATATGTGTGGGGACGGAGGCTAATAAAAATGAAAATAAGTTTTTTTCATTATTTGATTTATTTATTGATAATAACACTACTAATTCCTGGAATTATGCCTGTTACGGTTGCTGCAGCTGAGGACATACCTTCCGAAGATGACGGAAATATAACTATTTTACTGCCTGACCTGGTAATTGAGGATCTTTTCTGGAACCCGGTTAATCCAGAAACTGGAGAACAGGTGACCATCACAGCAACAGTAAAAAACCAGGGAGATGCAACTTCAGGAGCAACAAATCTGGTATTTTATAGCAACGGGAGCCAGATAGGAGAAAGCTCAGTCCCTGAAATAGAAGCTGGAAACAGTGAACAAATATCGTTTTTATGGATATCGGAAACTGAAAGTACAGTGGAGATAAGTGCAAAGGTAGATGAAAAAGATTCAGTGGAAGAAAGCAGTGAGGATAACAACGTCAAAACGGCGGGGTCTATAACTTTCAAAAAGAACAGATTCCCGGACCTGATAATAGACACTCTTGAACACCCTGAAAATCCCAGACCAGGAAAACATCAGAATGTATGGATAAGTGTAAAGAACCAGGGAACAGCAGCTTCAGAAAAGACGACGCTGACGCTCTACATTAACGGAAGTGCTGTTAACTACTGGAATGTGCCCAGGTTATCCAGGGAGGAAAGCAGCTATGCCTCATATACATGGATTCCGATTACAGAAGGGTCTGTAGAGATAAAAGCAGTTGTTGATGAGGGCTACCTTGTAGATGAAAGCAACGAAGAAAACAACGAAAAAACATCCACCGTAACAGTAGCAAAAGAGTTTATTCCGGACCTGATAATTGAAGATATCGTGCCTGAATCGGCGGAGGGTGAAGTCGGAAAGACCCTGAACCTCACCCTGAAAGTAAAGAACCAGGGTACGTCCCCCTCTGAGGAAGTCCGGGCAAAATATTATATTAACGGAATCGCCCCCACACAGGATGATATTCAGATTCCAGCTCTTTCAGAAGGTGAAGGGGCAGATGTCATATTCTCTCTGGTCCCGGATAGAGAAGGACAAATGGAAGTAAGAGCAATTATTGACTCTGGTACAGACGTTTATGAAAGTAATGAAGATAACAATCAATTCACAAAAATTATAGACGTAAAAACCATACTTCCGGACCTTATAGTAGAGTCTCTTTCTTTAAACCCGGAAGCACCCAGGATAGGGGATGACATTACTTTCACAATATCAATAAAGAACAATGGGCTCAGAGACTCGGCAAGCAGCGAGCTAAAATATTATATCAACGGGAACAATGTAACTCAGACCGGTAAAGTATCGATACCAGAAATTGCCATCGGGGAAACCACAAAAGGTACTTTTCACTGGGTTCCTGAAGCAGAAGGAAACGTAAATGTGAGAATGGTAGCAGATGACGGAAATGCCATACGTGAGGACGACGAGACGAACAATGAACGAACTGAAACTGTAAGTATCTCCAAACAGACAATTCCCAACAGTGAAGGGAGTTCGGGTTCCAGCTCCAGTGGTAGCGGCAGTGACAGCAGCAGTGGCAGTAGCAGCAAAAGCAGCAGTATGGGAAGTGGCGTTTCCAAAGAGCCAGCTAAGAATGTAGAGATCAAAGAGCTTGATACAAGGAACATTATGAGTGGCTACCATGTCAAATATGATTTCCCGAAAAACGTCACATGTATCACATATATCGAGTTTGACCCGCAGAAGACTTTTAAGAAAACGACAGCAACCGTAGAGGTGCTCAAGGGAAAATCCATTTTTGTTAAGAAACAGCCTCCTGGCAGGATATACAGGCAATTAAACATCTGGTTGGGAAATAAAGGAGCAGGGCTTCCGGCTTCCCTTAAGAACAGCTATACAGGGTTTAAAGTTGAAAAGGAATGGATAAAAAACAACAGTGTTGATGAATCCAATATAACCCTTCTATGGTACGATAGTAAATGGCAACCGCTAAGCACCAAAAAGACAGGTGAAGACAAAAACTATGTTTATTTCAGGGCAAAAACGCCTGGTTATTCTTCCTTTGCAATAAGTGAATATACGGGAGAAGAGGGAACTGTAGAAGGAGATGAAGATGGAATACAGGAAACTCTGAGAAGCTGGAACGGCGATGGGAAGACAATCCTGAACAGCAGTGCAGAAAGAGAAGGCGACACAGGAAAAAAGCCGATGGGAATGGCTAAAATACTTCTTGCTATTTCCCTGCCTCTGTTTATGATCCTTGCAGAGTACTTTGTTCTGAAGAAAAAGATCTGAAAAGATTCCTTTTCTTCAACCTCTATTTTTACCATTCAAAAAATGCAGCTTTTTAATGCTTAAACAGTGAGTTTCAGCCCATTTTTCTTTCAGCCAGAAGAGCCCCGATTACAGAGCCAATAATGCCTGTTATCGCGGTATGAGCTATGATAACTATTGTAATTATGAAAGTAGAGGCTGCTACAAACCCTCCAAGGACAGGGGCATCCCGCAGAACGGTCACAAGGACTCCCCCAAGAAGAAAGCCAGGGATTATCATGAAAACTGTCATAAGGAATCCGGACTTAAGCCCTCCTCCAAAGCCTCCGTCTGCATAATAACCCGCCAGTAAGCCTCCCAGAAAAGGAGCTACTGAGTTTACGACCGGAATAAAATAAAAAATTATAGTACAGACCATACCTATTAATGCGCCACTTATGGTTCTACCCATTGTTTAGACCCCCATGTTAAAGCAAGTCGAACCGGAAATTAATATAAATTTGATTTGATAATTATTAAGGATATAGTTGGCCCCCATATTAAATATATAGCTGAACCCCTTGTACTTCACTTCCAGAGAAAGGCATTTTTATTTTTAGACCCTCTAATTTTTTTGCCGAAATTGTCAACTAAATTTATATATTCATAATTAAGCTTGAGTCCCCGAAGAGAGACAGCCAGTATAACGGAAACGCTGTTTGCAGCAATTATTGCAGGATCGTCTACCTGGATTCCGTAGAACAGCCAGAGAACCATGTAAGAAGTCGAGCAAAGCAGCATTAGAAGATATACATCTTTTGTGGATTTCGTTGTCAGGGCTTTTATAAGCTGAGGGGCAAAAGCTATAGTTGTCAGAGCGCCTGCAATATAACCGATCATACTGATTTTATCTCCCGGATTCTGATTCGATGCTCAGAAAAATGGATTTCAGGATAGCTTTGTAAGATATAAAAGAGAGTTGGGATCCGAATTGTAATTAAAACTTATTCAAGAAACAGAACTCTGAGAACAGAACCCTGATATAAGTGTACCCTCCTAAACCTTTATGGGGATACCGCATGACAGAAAACTGCCTTTTTTGCAAGATAATATCAGGGGAAATCCCTTCAAACAGGATATATGAGGATGATGCCGTTTACGCATTTCTTGACATTTACCCGGCAAGCGAGGGGCATACGCTCGTTGCTCCTAAAAAACATTTCAGTAATTTTACGGATATGAATGCAGAAGACATTGCCCTGCTTTTTGAAGCTGCAAGAAAAGTTACGGCTGCGGTTGAGAAAGCATTTTCAGCAGAAGGATCGAACGTCGGCATAAATAACGGGGAAGTAGCAGGACAGGAAGTTCCCCATGTACATGTACACGTTATTCCAAGAAAAAAAGGGGATGGAGGACGAGGAATAAAATCAATTGTATGGACTGAACCCGATACTACCAATCTGGAAGAAGTTGCGGAAAAGATAAGAAAAGCCCTGTGAGGAAAAAGAAAAACTTTAAGTAAAAAATGACACCGGCAAAAGGCAGGTGAATAACCAGAGAGAGAAGAGACAGCTCCGGGATAATATTTTCAATACGAAACGATAATATATTTTTTGGAATATAGTGAATTTAGGGGAAGAAGGCATAGTTATCTTTAGAAACCTTCCATTTCTCTTACTTTGGGGGTAAGAACAGTGGCAGAGCTGGAAGTAGATGTTAGAGGGCAGACCTGCCCGGTCCCGCTGGTAGAGTGCAGAAAAGCATTCAAAAGAGCCTCTCCAGGAGACCTTGTAATAGTAAAGGGTACGCATCCGGCATCAAAAAAAGAGATTCCCATGGCATGTGAGGCGATGGGACTCAAGGTGCTGGAGATCGAAGACAAAGAGGGAGGAAAAGAGTGGGAGATAAAGATCCGGAGGTAAGCCCGGAAAAGGAGTGGAAATGGGGGAAAAAGCAGTTATTGTCCTGCATAGCGGGGATATGGACAAGGTATACAGTGCGCTCATAATAGGAAACGGAGCCCTGGCAATGGGAATGGAAGCCTCCATATACTTCACTTTCTGGGGGCTCATGCGGCTTAAAAAAGGGGAACTTGAAAAGGGGCCGCTTTCCAAAATGAATATGATGGGCATGGGCAGGCAGATGATCAAAAAGAGGATGGACAAAGCCAATGTAGCTTCCCTTGAAAGGCTGATGAGTGATTTCAAGGAACTTGGCGGAAAGATCATAGCCTGTGAAATGACCATGGAGATAATGGGCATAACAAAAGAAGAGCTTCGAACGGAATTGGTGGACGAATGGGGAGCTGTTGGCACATATATCCAGGAAGCAAGAAATGCAAACATAACTCTCTTTATCTGATCCTGAAAGGATTTCCGGATTTAGGATTATCGTATTAGCCCGGATCTTTTGGGTTTTGCTTCGATTCTTAGACCTCAGCACGTCCGTTTCAGTTGCAAATCTCAATATAAATTGAATTTAATCTGAGGAGGGGGAAGAGATATTTGAAAATATGATTTATCTTGACAATGCTGCATGTACCCGGCTGGATGAGAGGGTGCTTGAAGCAATGAAGCCTTACTTTTTTGATACTTATGCGGTAGCGACGTCCGAGTTTGGCTATTCTATGGGCATCGATGCAAAGGAGGGGCTGGAAAATTCCAGGGAAGGTATAGCTTCAAGGCTTGGTGCGGATTCCGAAGAAATTGTGTTCACTTCAGGGGATACGGAATCAAGCAACATGGCGCTTAAAGGAGCAACATGGGCCCTTAGGGAAAAGAAAGGCAAGCATATTATCGTCTCGAAGATAGAAGATTTTCCGGTATTAAATACGGCAAAAACCCTCCAGAAGCAGGGCTTTGAGGTAACTTTTCTGGATGTGGATGCCGAAGGGTTTGCAGACCTTGAAGGGCTCAAAAAAGCAATTACAAAAGAAACCGCCCTTGTCTCGATTCAGTACGCCAATCAAGAAATAGGGACTGCCCAGGACCTTAAGGCTATTTCTGAGATATGTGAAGAAAAAGACGTGCTCCTGCATACCGATGCTACCCACAGCTTTACCCGGCTTCCCCTCAATGTGAAGGAATTGCCCGTAGACCTGGTGACGTTGTCCGCCCATACAATTCACGGACCCAGAGGAATAGGGGCACTCTATGTCAGGAAAGACACGCCCATAACTAAATTCATGGACGGGGGCTTTCAGGAATTTAACATGAGAGCAGGCGTGGAGAATATTCCCGGAGCCGTAGGTTTTGCAACAGCTGTGGAACTTGTAACTGAAGAAGAAAACCGGCAGCTAGAAGCTATGAGGAATCGGGTAATTGAAAGAGCCCTTTCCGAAATCTCGGAGGTCACCCTCAACGGAAACCGCAAAAAACGTCTGCCTCAGAATGCAAACCTGACTTTCCACTATGTAGAGGGCGAATCCGTAACCCTGCATATGGATATGAGAGGATTTGCAGTTAGCACGGGTTCGGCCTGTTTTTCCCGCTCCCTTGAAGCCAGCCACGTGATAAGAGGAATTGGTGGAGATCATGAGAGGGCTCACGGCTCGGTACGTTTTACTTTTGGGCGTTACAACCGTATGGAGGATGCGGATTCGGCAATTGATGCCATGAGTGAAATTGTGGCAAGGCTCAGGGAAATAAGTCCGCTTGCGAAAAAATGAGCTGAAAGAAGGAGAAAAGAGAACACGTAAAAAAGGCAGGAACAGGCAGGAAAAGAAAAGGAAAGGAAAGGGAGAGAGGAAGATGAAAGTGGAAAGGAAAGGTGAGACTATAAAGTTTCCTTATAGCGAAAAAGTGCTGGAGCATTTCAGGAACCCGCATAATGTAGGGAAAATAGAGAATCCTGACGGAAAGGGCCTGGAAGGAAGTCCGGCATGTGGAGATATGGTTGCTGTATATATTAAAGTCGAACCCGAAACAAAGGTTATTGAAGACGTAAAATTCGAATCTTACGGGTGCGCTTCAAATATTGCCACAGGATCTGTAATCACAGACCTTGCACGGGGAAAAACTCTGGATGAAGCAAAGAAAATAACATGGAAACAGGCTTCTGAAGAACTGGGAGGGCTTCCTCCGATTAAAGCCCACTGCTCCGTGCTTGCAGTTGAGGGCCTGCGTGCTGCAATCCGTGACTACGAGGAAAAGCATGGGCTTGTTACTGAGAAAGAGCCTACAACTGAAGATGTTATCCGGCGGAGGCTCAAGCACGTTATGAATCCACTAACCGGTCTTGACATTATCCGCACGAATCTAATCCTTAAAACGAGTGTCGAAGATGGAGTGGTAAGGGTGGTTGTTGACCTGCCTGCGGACCACCAGTTTGCTCCGGCAATAAAAGAGGATGTAATGGAAAAACTGGGAGCTTTGTGGGATGTGGAAAGAGTGGACGTAGTGTTTACAGCCTGAATAGGCTCTGCATTACACCTGTAGAAACACCTGTAGAAACACCAGTTGAAACGCCGGCCCAAATGGAAACCTTTGTTGGGGAAAGAAAAAATAAAGGGTACGTGAGAGGAAGAAAGCAAAGCCACTTCCTGGAGGGTCTGGTTCCGAAAACACAGAAATTTAGTTCTTCCCGACTCAAAAAATGAATGGATATAAAGCCTTATTTTTTCTTTGCCCGGACAGGGCTCACAAATCAGGACGTTAGAGATAAATCAGGATATTAGAGATAAAACCCAGATAGCTTGAGCTCATTATCTTCATAACTAAGACCTGTTACCCAAATCCGTACCCTTACGTAGTTTTCGAGTTTTAATTAAAGTGGATAGAAATTAATCCTCTATCCTGCAAAGCAAACAGACCTGCAATCAGCTGGCGCTTATCCCGGGAAGTGTGCAGCCCCGGGAGATGTCCATCAGGAGAGAAAAAAGAACAAACTCTTAAAACCGAGAGGTGAACCAGGGAGGAATAAGATAATTCAAGCTAAAGGAATAACTAGAGAACCGGAGATAATGTGGAATCTCAATATCAGCAAAGATGGAAAGTTTTACCAGGAAAATTACATGCTCTTATTTCCCAGGTATGTCAGTGCCATAGATGAAGAGTGAGAAAGTTTTCTCCTTTAAAAAAAAACTCAAAAACCAAACCAGTTTCAATATCCAATATAAAATGTCGCTCGAGGGAGAGATTTTCTCTCGGGCAAACCTCCATTTCATTTTATTCTGAAGTAGTGAGAAATAGGTTTACGTCCGTGAAAGCCTGAATGATTAAATCTTTTTTATCAGGAATAGGTTTACATCCGCGAAAGCCTGAATGATTTACCTTTTTTATCAGGATAACTTAACCATCATTTAGTTCATTATAACTGAATCCTTTTTTCAGTTCAGAACAATTCACTTTTTTTTAGTTGAGAATACCTTAAGCCGTTCTGATTAGAATGATTAGTAGAAGATTAACCCTTTCAGATTCACTTTCTGTCCACTTGATAATAAAATAGACAGTTATATTAAAAGTCCGCGTATAAAATAGTAATAATGAAGATCAAAGGGAACTCAACCAGAAGGAAGTGCATGAGATGAATCTGGAAGACACGGGTAGTGAAAAAGTAGAATACGGCACGGAAAAAGAGATCCTTAACGAGCAGCAGCCTCACTGGGAGAAAGTGTTTTCAAACACCTGCTCGAGATTTGGGGACAAGCCAAGTTATCCGGCCAGAAAAGCGGCATCTGTTTTTGAAAAAGAAGGAAAAAAGAAAATCCTCGAACTTGGAGGAGGTCAGGGAAGAGATACCTGTTTTTTTGCCAGCCGGGGTTTTTCAGTCCATTCGCTCGATTATACTGAAAGCGGGCCAAAAGCGATAAAAGAAAAAGCTGAAGAAGCGGGATTAGGGGAATATGTTACAGCCCTCAGGCATGATGTAAGAAATCCTCTTCCTTTTGAAGATGGGACTTTTGATGCGTGCTATTCTCATATGCTTTACTGCATGGCCCTGACCACAGAGGAACTGGAATTTCTCTGCAAGGAGATTAAAAGGGTACTCAAGCCAGGTGGAATAAATATCTATACAGCCAGGCACACCGGAGATGCCCATTACGGGACCGGAAAACACAGGGGAGAAGACATGTACGAAATTGCAGGCGGCTTTATAGTGCACTTTTTCAGCAGAGAAAAGGTTGAGCACCTTGCAAAAGGTTACGGGAGCTTCGAGCTGGAAGAATTTGAAGAAGGCGAGCTCCCAAGAAAACTGTACCTGGTAACAATGCGAAAATAAGGGCAAAGAAAGACAGGCGGGGAAAAGGGGGTAGAAGAACTCCATAAGACTGCCGAACCCGGAAGGACTTTCTGCTATACCTTCTTTAAAGGCAGGAGAACAAAATCAAAAAACAGAATTTCAAAAACGTCCCAGCCTTAAAAAGAACGAATCGAGAAAACTCAGAGAGAAAAAACCTGCCTGGAATTCTTTTTGTAATATATAAAAAGTTCTTCCCCCCATTTTAGAGCACCGGGCTCAAAGCTTACAATGTATTGACGGTCAATTCGTTCATTTTTATCAAGCAGAGAAAGCGCAAAGACCTTATCGGTTACTACCAACATCATCGGTTTTTCTTCGCCCTCAGATACAAAAAAATGAGAATTTTCACAGTTCAAAAGAAGCTGTACCTTCTTCTTGTATTCCGGAAGAGCCATGTTAAGAACCGAACTGTCACTAAAAGGTGTGGCTGAATCAGAGAGGCACTCGTCCCGGATACTCTCGAAAACCGATTCCGTAAGGATAATTGTAACATCAATACCCATTTCAATTAATTCCAGACAGAGCAGATGGTAAGCTGGATGAATGGCAGAAACAAATACCATAATGCGGGAAGAGGCCAGCATACATTTTACAATATCTTCCTGAACTTTGAATATATGAGATAGATCGGGTTTCAGGACCTTACACTGCCCCAATTCTCCGATTCTTGTGAGAAAATGAAAAGGAATTGAACTCAAATCATGTTCTGACCAGAAATCCCTGTTTTCCTCATATATCTTAAGGGTGTTTAGCAAAAACTGTGCATTTGTGGCTATAACTATCCCCATTTCAGAAAGAGAATATACCCCATCTGTCTGGATAACCAGACCCAAATCAACCAGTTTTTTGATCTGGGGAATCATTGACTTCCAGGGAAAATCAAATGCATTTTTGATCTCGTCACTGCTTTTAGGACCCTCCTCTTTTAACAGCAGAAGAAGGTTCTTTCTTTTTTCAGAAAGGAAAATTGCGTCAAGCAACGAAGAACTGGTACCAGAAACTTGGCTCATGGGTTTGTCTCACTTAGAATATATTATAACAAAAAGTTATAAGTTCGCTGGAAAATCCTCAATAAATTCAGGATAAATCCCATACTATTCGAAACTCATAACAAAATGGATAGGTTCCAAGGGGAGTTGTCATGTCCAATGCCATTGGAATATTCTAATCGCAAAGTAAAAATCTTCATCGTTTTGGTTATATATGAATAGGAATTATATAAACTAGACAGATAGAAATATTATTCTATTGTCGTTTCGATTGGGTGAATATTAAGATGTGGTAGATACGCTGTGGTTTTCTTCAAGAGCTGTCGAAAAGCAATATACTCCCTCCAAGGAAGATGCTGTTGATGAAAACGCCTTATCATCAATATAGTTCTAGAAGCTCTGAGGCAAAACCTACAGCTAATACAATTCCGATTTTAATACAATTCTGATTTTAATACAATTCTGATTTTTAAGAGGGCTGGTAACTAGTCATCGGAATAGTCTCATGTAAAACATGAGGATTCAGAAATATAACAATAAAACAGACGAAATTCGGAACCTTTTTTCCAAATAAGATCATTTCCCGAATAAGTTAACAACTTCTGTTAACATTTCTCCGACAGGAGTTTTCTGTGGGCACTTATCTTCACATTACCCGCATTCCGTACAATTTGAAACCTGGACTTCAAGACCACTGTACAGAACCTTTTCCCCTTCTGCATTATCAACCTGCTCACCAGTCCAGCGACGAGGGGTTCGGGATTCCAATTCTTAAAGCGATTTCAAAAAAGGTCCCTTTTATAGCAATGAACCACAGCGGAGTTTCGGACATTATTGGGCACGGAGTAAATGGCTACCTTGCAGATAACCTCACTGAGTAGAAGAACGATTAAAGAGAGAATGATTTCAAAAAATTTTGAACTAATACTTAAATATAAAAAAATATCATAGTATATGTACCGTCTTAACAGTGTGAACCTGCAAGTTTGCAGGTAAAAAAGGAGCCGTATAAATGAAAATGCTGGAAGAATTTTTCCCTGAATTCACCCAGAAGCTGGACGAAATTGACCAGCTTTATGCCGAAAAACGGATGATCGATGAAAAGACCTACCAGTTCATCTGCTTTGCCCTCTCCATCAAAGGCAGGTCAAAGCCCTGCGTCCTGAAGCACTTCAAGGGTGCCCTCGAAGCAGGAGCTACGGTCAAGGAACTCTCATACATCTTTGCCCTGGTCATGAGGGAAGCCGCAGGAGCCGACGACTGCTGGACCCACGAAGTGATAGGCGACTGGAAAGAGATCCTGAAAGGCAACATTTCCTGCAGCTGCGCAGGAGATGAAAAATAAATACTTAAAATCAAGATTTTTTTGGATATAACTTCCAACAGGGACATGATTTCAGGAATGCAGCTCTTATTTTTCACCCCTAATCTTTTCAGGCTCAGAAATATGGAATGGGAAAAATCAAGAGCTTCATTTTCCTGTCTCCGGATTCCCTAATTTCAGAAAATGAAGCTTAAAAATCATCTTTGGAAAAATCCGTGAGCTTGAGCTGTCTGGGGCGTAAAAGTTTTGCTCGCATTGGTTTTATGTAATCTCCTGAGAGCTGGTATTTTTCCATGAGAGGCCTGAGCACCCCGTAAAGTTCAGCCTGATAGGCCCCGTCAACCACTCCTTTTGCATACAAACGGCGGTAAGGAGCAGAAAGTTCAGGAAAATTGCAGGCAAGGAAATTGAAAAAATGCTTTCTGGTTTCACCCCTGAGGTAAAGGATACCCGTAAGAGCATAATCTACCTTACAGTCGGCTGCAAGAGAGAGAATTTGCTCAAGGTTCTGAGGACTGTCCGTAAGAAAAGGAAGAACAGGCATCATATGAAGCCCGGTAACAGCGGCTGTATCTTTGAAAGCCCGAAGGACTGAGAAGCGCTTTTCCGGAGAAGAAGCCAGGGGTTCCAGCAGAGAGCTTAGCTTATCATCCATTGTAGTGACCGTGACTGCGACGTTTACATACGTCAGTTCAGAAAGTTCTTCAAGAAGGTCGCAGTCTCTGAGGATAAGATCGGATTTTGTGGATATAATAACAGGGTTTTTGTATTCGATCATCAGCGCCAGGACTTTCCGCATCAAGCCGTACCTTGCCTCAGCGGACTGGTAGCTGTCGCACACTCCACCTATGTTGATTACATCTCTTTTCCAGGACCGGGCTCCAAGCTGTTTTTCAAGGGCTTCTGCAATGTTGGTCTTTACGCAGATCCTCCGGAAAAAAGCACAGTTTTCCTTCCCTGTAGAGGAATAATTCTCCTCTTTTTCCAGATAGTTGTGAGAATACATTGCATAACAGTAATTGCAGCCGTGTTCGCACCCCCTATAAATATTCAGGTCCCAGCCGAAAGGTAATTTGAGCCTGCTAGTTTCCTTTATATTATTCAGAGCTTTTTTAACCCGGATTTCCTCAAACATCCGGGAATAAGATTGGGTTGAAAGCTATAAGAAACTTGAGAACAGAGTATATTAGAAAAAAAATCAGTAGAAAAAATAGGCAATTTCAATGAAAAAAGGGGAAAAACATTGAAACAAAACTAAAACAAATAAGAAATAGAAAATCAAAAACATCAGAACAAAATAAACCATCTGATCTCGAAAATATCACTTAGTTTCTTGTAACTTGATAAAGGGTGATATATATACCTTTTAATATGTTGGGGAAAGAATCAAAAAATTTCGATGCGTTGAGCCTGTTTTCACCACCCCCTGTCCTGAGAGGATACATGTACGGGGCACAGGAAGCCTATGAAGCGAGGAACTCAAACAGGCTTCTGGCCATACGGCTTGAAACAAACACATCATGTAACCTCCACTGTCGCTACTGCTATGCACAAAGTGGAGAGGATTCAGTAAAAATAGCTGATTTTAATGTCCTTAAACGCATAATATCCGAAGCAAAAGAACTGGGGATCAGGTCTGTGGTGGTGATAGGGGGAGGAGAACCGACTCTTTACCCTAACTTTAGAGAATTGATTGCCTGCATTGATTCCCTTGGGATCATTCCGATGCTTTTTTCAAATACTGTTTTGATGACAGAGGAACTTGCAGGGTTTCTGTATGAACACAACGCCTCTATTATGGGAAAGCTCGATTCCCTCAGGCCTGAGGTCCAGAACTATCTGGCAGGCAGGGAAGGGGCTTTCGAGGATATAAAAACCGGACTTGAAAATCTGATAAAAGCAGGCTTTTCAAACCCTGCCGAGCCTGGGAAACTCCGCCTGGGAGTCTCTTTCGTGAGCAATAAAATGAACCTTGAAGAGATTGAGGAGATCTGGCACTTCTGCAGACAGAACAATATCTTTCCTAACATGGAGATTCTCACTCCAACAGGCAGGGCAAATGATGAACTTGAAGATAAACTGCTCACAGCCGACGAGATAAAAGAGTACAAGTTAAAATTGCTGGAAATAGACAGGAAATATTACGGATACGACTGGCTGCCCTATACCCCGATCACTGCAAGCGGCTGCCTTCAACACCTTTACAGCCTGTACATCAATATAGAAGGAAATGTCAGGCCCTGTGCACCTACAAAGCTGGACGAACATCCCGCACTAAGGGTTAACGGGGAATATCCCTATAACATAAACAGGATGACCCTGAGGGAGATCTATGACTCCGAGCTCTTCGCATATGTAAGGAATATCGACAAAGTGCTCGAAGGCAGGTGTGGGAACTGCGAACACATCGAAGAATGCATAGGCTGCCGCGGGTATGCCTACAGCGTCGGAATAAATAACGGAGCCGACCCACTCGAAGCCCTGAAGATGGAATGTAAGCAGTGCTTCAAAGAATGATAAAACAATAAAAAGCGGCCCAGGCAATTAATAATAAATAAATTTATTAAGTGAGGGGCATATATATTATGAAATGACCCTGGGAGAAGTGAGAAGTTGGACAGCACAGGAAAAGCAAGATTAGAACAGGCTCCGGAGAAAGAAGAAAAGATCATAACTATCAGCGAGAAAGGCCCCGAAGAGAAGCTGTATGAGAGCCTGAAGAAGTACGAACTGCCCGATTATCTTCTGTATACAGGCGCTGGAGGGGCAAATAACTGGCTGAAGCTAGATGAATCCAAAACGTTTCCTGTTGCCCGTCAGCTCAAGATAATGCTTGAGGAGAATGTTGCTTCGATCGTCAGATTCATTCCTGCCTGCATGAACCTTGTGAGTGTGGGAGTAGGGAGCGGGGAAAAAGAAAGAATTCTTCTCGAAGAGCTAATAAAGAAAAACCGGGCTGAAAAACCAGCCTCAGAAAAAATATCAACACACTATTATCCTGTCGACATAAACAGCCAGTTTGTAGATATCGCCCTTGAAAAGGTAAAGGACCTGCCTGTAGAAAAGAAAGGGATAGTCGGCTTTATCGAGGACATGCCTCTCCTTAAAAAACACTGGCGACCCCCAGTTCTGTTCTGCATTCTGGGAAACACGTTTTGCAATTATGAGCCTGAATTCATTCTTCAGTTGATCTATGAAAACCTTGAGCAGGGAGACCTATTCTTCTTCGATGCCAATCTTCTTCCTTCACAGGGTTCGGGTGAAGAGGCACAGTCTTCAAGGAAATCTATCCTGGGCACATATGCCTCAAGAGAAAATGCGCTCTTCAATATGTACCCCCTGCTTCAGTACGGAATGGCTCCTGAGGATTTCGACTTCGAGCTTTTGCTTGCGCATGTGGATTCCAGAATAGGGGCACTGTACAGGACCTGGAAGAGCCTGAATATCCTGAAGGACGCTGAGATAAGGATCGGAACAGAGACCATAGGCTTCAGAGAAGGAGACGTCATCCGCATGGGCTTTACCTATAAATATACATATGACCAGGTTATCGCTTTTCTAAACATCTGCGGATTTGAGGTTCTCAAGGCTTTCCTGAGTGAAGACAGGACAAATGTGATGATCCTTGCAAAAAAATGCATCTGAGAATGACAATAAATTAGAATGGAGGTTCTGGACATGGGTTGCCGGATAGAAAAATTGGATGGGGTGAAAAAAACCGGATCGAGTATTGCTTACGGCTGCGATGACCTGGGGAAGCTGAAAAGTGTACTTGTGCATACTCCGGGAGATGAACTCGCGCTGGTCAACGAATCGAACTATAAACACTGGCTTTACGATGAGGTCCCCGATGTTTCCGGATATATTGAAGAACACAGGCGTTACCAGGAACTGCTGGAATCAAATGGGGTCAGGGTCTATGAGCTTGCAGACCATGTGACAGAAAACAGAGACATGATAAGCAGGATGCCAAATATTACCTTCCTGCATGACACTGCGGTAATTTCCAGAAAAGGCGCAATTCTTTCAAAAATGCGTCCTCCTGCAAGGGAAAATGAAGAGGTTGTCGTAAAGGAAGCTCTGAACAACCTGGGAATTCCCATACTCAACGAGTTCAACGGGGAAGAAGGATTTTTTGAAGGCTGTCTTCTACTCTCAAAAGAGACGATTTTTGTTGCTGATACGGAAAGGCATACCTATCCCTTTATCCGGGAATTTATTTTGAATATCCTGAGCGAGTTTGATGAAGTCATCTATGCCCGCATTCCTAAAGCCAGGCGCTACATGCACCCTGATACGGTCTTCAATCGAATAAGAGAAGACCTTGCCCTTGCTTACCTTCCAGCCTTTGAAGAGACCTGCCTGTTTACGAAAGACTCCAGAGAAAGAATAGATTTTAAAGAGTTCATGCAGGAGAAAGGCATGGAGATCATACCTGTTTCAGACTCCGAGCAAAGCCGCCTTGCCTGTTCTTTTGTCCCACTTGAAAGCGGGACCATCTTCCACTATGACATTGCACTTGATCAGAACACAAGGAAAAGCCTTGAAGGAGAAGGTGTTGAGATAATTCCTTTCCACCCTGAAGCCCTGCTTGCGGGAGGAGGAAGTCTGCGCTGTCATACCCTGAGGCTCTGCAGAAGGAAAAACAAGATTAAGCTGAAAAAGAGGGTGAAAACCGTGGAAAAGGCATGACGGATTTCACGAAATTTAATATAAGAAATCAAGGATGATCGAAACTGCATAGATTACAAGAGTTCCGTGGTAAACAGGCAGTATCCTCAAACCCGCACCTGGGCTCTTTTCTTTCCATAGATAAAGGTTTGCCCCTGCAAGGAGTGCAAAGCCTGCAAAAAAGCCGTAGTGAGCAATAGTCCCGAGCTCCCTGAGGAAGAAAATAGCTGTAAAGAAATGCAGGAGCGTAAAGCCTGTAACCCAGTACATAGTCCCTTTTGCGCCATAAAGGACGGCTATCGAATTCATGCCTCTTGCCCGGTCATTTTCCAGGTCGATAAAGTCGTTCAATCCCAGGTGAGCCATCGTCCAGGGATAGAAAAAAACCATATAGAGCAGCATGGTCATATCCGGCTGCCCGTAGCAGAGATAACCTGCTGCCGGAAAAAGGGTGAAGTCAGTCCTTCCGAGAAGCTGGGCAATAGGGAGTTTCTGGTCTATTTTTTTCACCTGGTAAAACGCCTCAATGCCGTAAGAGTACAGCATGATGGCAAAGACATAGAGTGAATTCGGATAGGGAAGGGTGAAGATCAGGGCTGAAGTAACACCTGCAAGCAGGATAAACAACCAGAAGGCATTTTTTGAAGTGATCTTCCCTGAGGGAAGGGGTCTCTCTTTAAAGGGTCTCCAGTACTTTGTAAGGGTATTCTCCACATCAAGCCGGTCTCTTTTTCTGTCCACGTAATCGTTGAGCACGAAGCCGGCTTCGAACCCCAGCAAGCCTATCAGGGCAGCCTTGATAATTAGTGCCCAGGAAAAACCGCCGTAATTAGCAAAAGCAAGCACCAACCCGGAGCAAAAAATAAGGGGCCAGGCAGGAAGGAAATGAGCACGAGTGAGGTCGATGTAGGCTTTCAGGGTTTCTTTCATTTTTTGGGCCTCAGTAACAATAGTGGTAAATAAGGGAGATCATTCCATAAAAATAATGAGTATAAATTAAAACCGTTGTAAAAGGGAGAAAGTTCAGGAATATAAAATAGGTGTAGCGCCTAAAGTTTATTCCGCTCGAAACAAAAAAATCAGAATGAAAAAGGTAAGGTTTCTGTTTATCACAATGGATATATCATTAATTTATAATGAGATACAGAATCTTATTACAGAATCTTACTCAAAAATGACTTTGTCCTCTCATTCTGAGCATTGTAGAAGATTTCATGGGGTGTGCCTTTTTCGACTATGATACCGTCGTCCATAAAGAGAACGCGGTCCCCGACTTCTCTGGCAAAGCCCATTTCGTGGGTCACAACAACCATTGTCATGCCTTCTTTTGCAAGGTCTTTCATGACGTTTAAGACTTCTCCGACCATCTCTGGATCAAGCGCGGAGGTGGGCTCGTCAAAGAGCATTACCTTCGGGTGCATAGCAAGAGCCCTGGCGATTGCGACCCTCTGCTGCTGCCCTCCGGAAAGGGAACTGGGGTACACATTGGCCTTGTCTTCAAGCCCTACTTTTTTTAGTAGGTCGTGGGCGCGGTCGTAAGCTTCTTTTTCGGAAAGGCCGCGGACCTTCATAGGGGCAATGGCTACGTTTTTAAGGGCGGTCATGTGGGGGAAGAGGTTGAAACGCTGGAAGACCATTCCGACTTCCTCGCGGATCTTGTTGATATTCACTTTAGGGTCAGTGACCTTTTCCCCATCGATCCAGATATCTCCCGAGGTAGGGGTTTCAAGAAGGTTCAGGCAGCGGAGGAAGGTACTTTTTCCGGAACCTGAGGGACCTATCACGCAGACCACCTCGCTATCTTCAACTTTTTCGGTTATTCCTTTAAGGACTTTCAAGCTTCCGAAATTTTTGTGGAGGTTATTCACTTCTATCACTTACGCCAAGCCTCCTCTCAATGTAATTAAGCACGCGGGAAATTCCCATGGTCAGGGCCAGGTACACAAGGGCAACTGAGATGTATGTCGGGAAAGTAGCAAAGGTCTTTGAGACATAAAGCATCCCGTTTTTGGAAAGCTCATGCACGCTGATGATTGCAAGCAGGGACGAATCTTTCAAAAGGGCTATAAACTCGTTTCCGAGAGGAGGGATAATCAGCCTTACAGCCTGCGGCACGATAACTTCCCTCATTGCCTGCCCTTCGGTCATACCCAGGGAACGGGCGGCTTCCATCTGCCCTCTGTCAACAGATTTGATGCCTGCGCGCACAATCTCGGCATTATAAGCCCCGCTGTTAATACTGCATACCGCAATACCAGCGATAATCGGGTCGATCATGAAAGGCTCTCCTGTAAGCCCGAAAATAAGGCCAGGGATTCCGTAGTAAAAAAGCAGGATCTGCACGAAAAGAGGGGTTCCCCTGATAAAATCAACATACATTGTACTCGGAATTTTGAAAACCGATCTTTTAGAGAGCTTTCCGAAAGCTGCAATTGTCCCCAGGATTAGCCCGAAAAATATCGCAAAGGTAGTGACCTCTATGGTGATTACCGCTCCCCTCAACAAACTCGGAAATACATTTATAGCGTGTTCAAGGTAGGACGCTAAAAGAGACAAACTTTAACCTCAGTTATTTATGATATATAAAATGAATTACATTATACAAATGATTGATCTGTTGGAGATGTTTAGCTCAGATTTTAGCTCAAATTATACAGCCATCCGGGTCCAACCGGAATGGGGGTTCCTCTTCAACAAATATCTCTGCAAATGGACTGCAACAACGCCTTTCAAGCGAGGGATTTTAAAGTTGCATCCAGTGCAAATACGCGTTTTACAGAAATATATTACTGAAAACACTTTTCCATTATATAAAACCAATCATTTGTAACAAATATATCAGTGGACATATTTTGGAAATGAGATGTTAGATAATTCAGGCAAAAAGAAAATCAACAGATTTGATCGAATATTGAAGAAATTATATAAAAAGAGCAGAAGCAAAAAGAAAAGAGACGGGAGAGCAGCACAAAATGTGCAGGCTCTCGAGTTACAGTAAGATTTACTCTTCCATGTAGGTTGGGAGTTTTGTAAGGAGTTCGTCGTACTTGCCACTGGCTTTGACGTTCTCAAGACCTGTGTTGATTTTGGTGAGGAGTTCGGTGTTGCCAGTGCGGACGGCAAAGCCATAGTCTTCACTGTTAAGGGGCTCGCCAACAATCTCGATTACATCTGGCTGGGCTGCGATGAAAGCTTCCGTGACAGGCAGGTCATTGATCATTGCATCGGCACCGCCGATCTTGAGTTCTTCAATGGCTTCATTTACATGGGGGAAGTCCTTGATCTCAGCAATGATTCCGGCTTTCTGGAGCTCTTCTGCCTTCAGGAACCCGGTGGATCCGGTCTGGACAGCAACGGTCTTGCCCTTCAGGTCGTCAATACTCTGAATGTCTTCATTGCCAATGATTACAGCAAGAGCCAGGCCTGCGTTGATATAAGATTCACTGAAGTCGACCTGTTCTTCACGTTCATCGGTGATTGTCATACCTGAGGCAATAATGTCAACATTTCCGGTCTGAAGAGCCGGGATAAGGCCAGCAAAGTCCTGGTCAAGATACTCAACCTTAAAGCCCTGGTCTTCTGCAATGGCGTTCATGAGATCAACGTCAAAACCGATCACATTTCCCTTAGAATCCACAATCTCAAAGGGCGGGAACTGGGCTTCAGTGCCTACAACGTAGGTGGGCATTTCTCCGTCAGAAGAACGGAAAACAGCATCAGATCCGTTTTCAGCTGGAACACTTTCTTCAGCGGCTTCTTCGACGGCTCCTTCTGCCGCTTCCTCTCCACCCTGCTCGGCACAGCCGGCTGCAAAGACAACAGTAGCAATTACAAGGAGTAGGGATATTATCTTTAACAGTTTCTGCATATCAGTACCTCTGAAAACTCTTCCTTAATAGTTAGTAAGTAAAATAATTAAACTTTTATAAATAGTAAGACAAAAGATTAATAGCTTTGGAGTTTAAATTAATTTCTTCAGATCGCAAAGTAAAATTTTTTAAACTAGAAAGAGAACTTAAATAGAAAAGCCTGAAAGTTAATAAAACTGAGTTAAACACTGAAGATTGCGGCAGGATGCAGCACCCGGTAAAAAACTGACATCTCTTTTGTATTTCTCACGGGACAGGTAGATTCAATAAATTTACGAACATGTGTATTCATTTATTTATAGAGTAAACTGAAAAACTCTGTATGCACCCAATTTTGAGTAGAAAGTTCAGTATAATTCAGGAGAAGGAAGAATGTTTGAGCGTAACATAGGAAACAAGTAAAAGAAATGTAGAATTCTCACCGGGGCTCGAATCAGAAAAATGTTGATGCTTATGTAGTTTTGCCCGGAGACCTATTAAGAAATAATTAATCTGGAAAACAGATATCTTCAGAAGATTTCAGTGAGCTTGATATTTACAATGTAGTTCCAATTTTTGCCAGATTATGTTTAGTACTTTTTGTTTAGCCTACTTTCCGGATTTGGGACAGAAAAGCAAGAGAAATGCTCTGACATGGGAATTTTATAAAAATACCTTATTGCAGGTTTTACACGGCTATAAACTGATTATACCCGAGTGTTTAAAAAAAGAAATGTGTAGCCTAAAAAGGCTACGCGGATTGTTATTTTATTAATTATACTGCTTATTCAGTAATTGATTCATTTTCGTCAGTGACGTTTGCGTCGTCAGTGACATTTGCGTCGTCAGTGACATTTGCGTCGTCAGTGACATTTGCGTCGTCAGTGACGTTTGCGTCATCAGTGACGTTTGCATCATCAGTGACGTTTGCGTCAACAGCTGCAACATCAGCTTCTAATTCACCTGCAGGTGCATTTTCTTCTGCTACTACGGTTTCATCGGTCACTTCTTCTGAAGCTCCTTCTTCTGCTGGTTCAGCGGCCTTGTCAGCACAGCCGGCTGCAAAAACAACAGTAGCAATAACAAGGAGCATTGCAATGATCTTAAACATTTTTTTCATTAATTTTACCTCTAATTAGTTCTCTTCCTTTTACACTTATCTCATACAAATTCATGAGACATTCATATGAGATATTTATGCATGAACCACCAATGAGATTAAAACTTTTCGATTTGGTAAAAAAATAAGAGAACGAAGAGCTCCAAAGTGCCCCAACAAATAAACATAGAGGGAAATTAGTGGTAATAGATTAAGTTAGATAGCCATTCCAGGAACATGATATAGAACAAAAGTCCGCGCGTAAGCTATGGTGGAAAAAAAATCGGCACTTGAGCGGAAAAACTGTGAGTCACCGGGAAGCAGAAAATTATTTAAAGATATCAAAATGTTCGTTGGGCGCGCAGCTGCAAAACTTTAAAGCCTCAAGTTAAAAACTAATTAAAAAAGAAGACGAGGATAAGACCCTGAATAATTATAAAACCCTGAAAAGCTCTGGCAGAGCCCAAAGAGAATTCAAAAAATCCATATTTATAGGATATGCCAAACCGGTAACAAATGAAACCGAAGCAAAAGCTTTCGTAAAAGAGATAAAAGAGCTGCATGAAGATGCAAACCATAATGTTTCAGCCTATTTTGTAAAAGAAGGGAGTTCCTTTGCCCTCAGATACGATGACGATGGAGAACCTGCGGGCAGCTCCGGGAAGCCCGTTTTTAAGGTCCTCGAATCAAAAGGGATCTATAATGCAGCTGTAGTTGTTACCCGGTATTTTGGGGGAATAAAGCTGGGCTTTGGGGGGCTGTCCAGGGCGTACAGGGAAACTGCAATTTCAGCTATTGAAGAAGCAGGTACTGTAGAGGTCTTTGAAGAGGTAAGGTTCAGGATACGTTTCGGATATCCGGAGATTCAGAAGATTAAGAATCTCATTGAGGAACACGGAAAAGTAGAGGAAGAAAAATATTCTGATGCCGTAGAATTTATTTTCCTTGTAAAAAAGAGTTTTGAAGAGAATTTTATTGAAAAACTGGCAAATCTGACAAGAAATAAAGTTGAGCTTGAGAAGATTTAACTTTAAGAAGTGGGGCTGGATCTTGAATTGAGCGCTGGATCTTGAGTTGAACTTTATGGAAGTGTCCCCTCAAATAAAGAAAACACTAAATTGCAGGAAACCGCTAAAAACTATGGGAGATATACATTATTTAGAGATTACCCAGCTATTGGAAATATTCTATGCTGGAAAATACTTTAACTGGAAAAAAATTAGAAGTTTAAACCGAAATTTAATCCGAAGTTGAAAGTATCTATACTCAAAAAACCCACACTGAAGCTCGAGAGGGAATATTGGAAGTGTAATATTGAGGCACAACAAATTTTCAATTGTACTTATTTCGGTTGTTTTATTCATGGTACTGAGCGCATGTGCAGGTTCAGCTGCCAGCGAATCATTGAAAGGAACCGAGCAGGAAGTTAACTCGGCTTTTAGCAACCAGATCAGCCCTGTGATCTCAGGAGACTACATTGTCTGGCAGGATGAACGGGACGGAAACTGGGACATATATCTGTACGATATGACCGTTGGGAGGACTGAATCTGCCCTGTTCGAGGACTCAAAAGACGAAATCGAACCGGCAATCTCAGGTAACCGCATCGTGGTCTCGGACAACAGGAGAGGCAACTATGATATTTATATGTACGATATCGACTCCGAGACCAAAACCCAGATTACTTCGGACAGGACAGACCAGAAAGAACCAGCAATCTCAGGCGACATAATTGTCTGGACGGACCGCAGGAATCAGGATACTGACATTTACATGTATGACATTACCTCCAAAAAGGAAACACGGATAACAACAGATAAGGCAGATCAGAGCCAGCCTGCAGTCTCGGGGAATATCATAATCTGGAAAGATACGCGTGACGGTAATGACGACATTTACATGTACGATATCAATACAGGCAAAGAAAGCCCTGTGGTTACGGACCCTGCAGGGCAGACAAACCCCGTCATTGAAGGAAACTACATTGTCTGGGAGGACAGGCGTGCCGGAAACCTTGATATCTACATGTATGACCTTTTAAGCAAAAAAGAAATACCTGTTTGTATTGACCCATCCCCACAGAAAACCCCTGCTATCTCGGACGGAAGAATAGTATGGGCTGACGGTAGGATTAAGGGAACAAACATCTTTATATACAACATAGCCACGGGGCAGGAAAAGACAGTTTCCACTGCATCTGAATATGAAAGCAACCCTGCAATCGACGGCAACCGGATAGTCTGGCAGGACAAACGCAAAGGTACCATGGACATCTTTATGTTCACAGAAGATGCTTCCGAGCCAGGCATAGCTGCCGAAGAAGAGAAGGGGACTGAAGACGAATCCGGAGCAAAAGAATCGCCTCTCGGCATCTATCCCGCATCAGCTGCAGTTATAGCGGCTTACCTTAGAGCAACTTCAGGGAAAGACAGGAGAAGAAAAATTTAATCTCTGCAAACTCTGATATCAGGCGAAAAAACAGATCAAGAGAAGATACTTAAAAAATAAATAGGAAGTGAGAATATAAACTGTCATGGAAAAAGATTCGGAAAAAATAAGAAAACTGGAAATCCGAAAAATGCGCCGGGAAGAAGCCGGATTCGCAATTGAGATGGCAGCTGCAGAAGGCTGGAACCCTGGCATCCATGACGGAGAACTTTTTTACGAAGCCGATCACAACGGCTTTTTTATTGCAGAGGTTGAAGGCAAGCCCGTAGGCTGCGCTTCTGCTGTCGCTTATGATGATTCTTTCGGGTTTTTCGGGCTCTATGTAGTCAACCCAGAATTCCGGAAAAAAGGCATCGGAATGAAACTGACCGAAAAATGCCTGGAATATCTGGAAGACAGGAACATCGGGCTTGACGGCGTTGTGGAAAATGAAAAGAAATACCAGCAGGTTATGAAATTCAGATCCTCCTATAGCAACCTGCGTTTTGAAGGCAGGGGAGGAGGAGAAGTCCCGGATGGACTTATGAAGACTTCGGAAGTCCCTTTTAAAAAACTGCTTGCCTACGACATGGAGATGTTTCCTGCCCCAAGGTCCGGCTTTCTGGAGAAATGGGTGAATCAACCTGACTCTTACGCCTTTGCAGCACTGGAAGAAGGAGACCTGAAAGGGTACGGTGTGATAAGGAAGTGCAGAGCAGGATATAAGATAGGCCCTCTTTTCGCAGACGACCGGGACACGGCAGAGAAAATATTCAGGGCTCTTAGAGCTTCAGTTCCTGGGGAAACCGTTTATCTTGATGTCCCCGAACCCAATAAAAAAGCAATGGAAATCGCAAAGAGATACAACATGAATGTGATGTTCAAAACTATCCGCATGTACAGCCAAAAAGAACCTGATATAGAGCTTGATAAGGTTTATGGGGTCACGAGTTTCGAACTTGGGTAAGCAAAGATTAAAGCAGTAGCAGGTTCTTTTCAAATCCTCCCTTTTCCAGTTTTTTCTGCAGCCTGAGAGCTTCAAGGCTCTCTTTTGAAGAACCCTGGAGTTCTGCGATTCGATAGATAATTTCAAGCAGGTCGGCAAGCTCCTCAAGCTCTTTACTCTCAAGATACTCAGCTAGTTCTTCTCCAAGCTTACTTTCCAGCTCAATAAGAAATTCAGGATCTGAAAGCTCTTTCGCGGCACATTCTCTGCCTGAATTCCGGATAATCTCCGGGATTCGATCCCTGACTGCTTTAGGGCGATTTTCTGCGGAAGACTTCATTTGAATTAACCACCTTCACCCGGTCTTAACTTATGAGATATATATTTTAACAAATATATATTAGACAAATACATATCCAATAAATATATAAGTGCTACACGTCTATCCATGCAGAATGTTTCTGGAGAAAAAAAAGGCGCATCTGGCAGTCGTTATAGGCTGCGTGTTCTACAGCATGAACGGGATTTTTATTTCCCGTATCCATGATATGGCTATTTCTCCAGTAATCTTTTACAGGTTGTTCTTCGGGCTTCTGTTTCTTTCTATATATATAGTTGCGAGAGGGAAAACCTCGGACCTCAGGTTAAAGAAAAAGAAAGGAAGCCTGTTCCTGCAGGGAGTGCTCGTGGTTACGTGCATGCTGCTCTATTTTACCTGCCTGAAGATTACCTGTGTATCCATTGCAATTCTACTCCAGTATACAGCCCCAATCTATGTAATGCTGGCTTCCCCTTTTCTCCTGAATGAGAAAATCGGAAAGGAAAGTATAGCTGCCCTCTTCATCGCAATCACAGGAGTATTTCTTATAGTCAGACCCGAAGGTGGACTTTCCGGCATTGAACTTACCGGCACCTATATGCTGGGCATGATAGCAGGGCTGCTTTCGGGAGTTGTCTTTGCGGCTCTGATCCTGAACGTAAAAGTTTTAAAAGCGGAATACCCGGAGCTTGCAATCGTCTTCTGGCCCATGGGGATTGCGTTTTTGCTGCTGAGCCCGTTTGCATTTGAAGTTGCCCCGGCTGTCCTTTACAGCAACCTGAAAGTGCTTGCTGCTTTCGGGATAGTGTCCATAGGTTTCGGAGAGATCTTTACAATTCTAGGACTTGCTAACCTTAAAGCCCAGACAGGAAGCCTCCTTTCCCTGATAGAACCTGTAAGCGGAGTATTTTTTGATATCGCAGTGCTTGGAATTGCGCTGTCTTCAGAAACTCTTGCAGGTTGCGCCTTAATTATGGGCTCTGCAGTAATTATAAGTCTGAATGATTCAGAGAAGCTTCCGGAAAAATAAGTGAAGAAACTCCCCGGGGCTTTTTAAAAGAGCAGCCTCCGCAGGTTCTTCCTAAAGCCCCTCCGAAAGATTCACAATGAGCAGTACTCATCCCTTGCCCTGAAAAGCGCTTTTATATTCTCGAGCGGAGTATGGGGAGCGAGCCCGCAGCCCGGAGCAAGAATATCGATTCCGTCTTCAAGGCATGCCCGGGCTTCAATTATAACCTCTTCAGGCCCTTTTGTCAGCAGGGTATCAGAGGGAGATACATTTCCTATCAGGCATGCCCTGTTGCCCACAATTCTCTTTGCAAAACTAACGTCCACCTTCTCTTCAATGCTGATTCCCTCAAACCCGGCATCTGCAAGAGGGTCAAGGACAGCTGTGGCGTCCCCACACATATGGAGGATTTTTAATCCCTGAACCTCCCTGCAGAATTTTCTGTGGAGTGGAAAAACAGATGTCTCAAACATCTGAGGGGCAATAATATCAGGACCGGCTTCGGAGTCTATGAGAACTACGGCATCTGCCCCTCTTTCCAGCAAACCGTTAGCGTATTCTATACAGGCTTCGGTCAGAGTTCCCATGAGTTCCTCAACAACTTCAGGGTTTGTCACAAACCACATCAGATAGTTTTTCATCCCGGCAAGCATGGAAGCGAGTCCGGCAGGACCCACAAGCCCTGCAACAACAGGCACATCTTCCCCGACGTTATTCTTTATAATTTCAACCGCATCCAGTACTACCGATGTCCGCCTGCTTTCAAGAAGAGCATAGGGGACTGAAATATTCTTAACATCATTCTTTTTCTTGCAGGGGAAATCAGTCACGTAAGGCTGTATATCGACACTACCTTCAGCTACCGTACAACCCAGGGACTCGGCAAGCACCGTAGTGCAGAAAGGGCAGCGCACGTTTTCAAACCCTGCAATCTCATGGCCTGCCAGGGCAAGTGCCGCCATCTTGTGGGAGTCGTAATTAGCCTGAGGCCAGTAAGCTCCTGTCATATCCATGAGTTCGACAGTGCCTGTCTGGGTTACCGAACAGACAGGAACCATATCCGGGGATTCACCTTTCAGTGCCCTTTCAAATCTCTCTTTTAGGGTAATCTCACTCATTTTGTCACCAGATGTAAGTAGATATTATTTGAGATGTAGTTGTTAACTCAAAGAATGATTTTCGGAGAATATTTACTTATTTTATAATATACTAAGAAGAAGATATAAAAAGATATAAATTAAAAAAAATTCACAGAGATTAGGTAGAAGTTAACGGGTGAGAAGAAGATGGGAAAACAGAATGATCATAAGCAAGAAAACCAGTGGATGATACTAGCCTTTGCCATAGGTGCCGCCCTTGGAAGCCTTTATGGAGCTTTTATTCTTGGACCTGCGCTGGATAGTGTTGCGGAAGGGGCAGCTATAGGCATTGCAATGGGAATTGGAGCTGGAGTAAGTTTAGGAACTGTCCTGGAATTTGGGACCAGACCCGAGAAAAGGAACAAAAAAGAAAGTAAGCTACTGATCGCCGTGGTTATTGCAACTTTAATTCTGGTCCTGTCAACTGTATTTATGGCTTATTCAGGTACTGCTTAATTTAATGAGGTCCGCCCTCTACATATTCTCACTTGCAGCAAAAACTAATTTAATTTTAGTTTCCAGTCTGAAAAAATTCTCGTTTTAGGTTCAATACCTGTTATTGAGAAGAGGCTCTGCGCCAGTTTCCCGGTGGCACGCTAATTTCAAATCTTGCGCCTTCCCCTTCGATTCCTGTTTCATGAATTTCCAGGCCTGTAATGGAAAGTATACCTCTGACGAGGAAAAGACCAAGCCCGGTATTTCTACCTACGGATTTCTCAAAAATAAGTTCTTTCATGACAGGAGAGACCCCTATGCCATTATCCGTTACTTCAATTACAACACTTTCCCCGACTATATGAGAGCTTACATCAATCTCGCTGACGTGATCTCCATGGTTTCTTGCATTGTCAAACAGATTGTAGAAAGCTTTTTTGAGCAGGGGGTCGGCATATACATCAAGACCGTTATCCTCTATGGAAAACTTCAATCCCTGCCCGGAAAAGGCAAATGCTGCCTCTTTTGCAATGTTGCTTATAGACTGCCAGGTAGGGGAAACAACTCCAAGTTCCTGGTAATCCTTTGTGAAAATGATCTGGCTATGGATTGTTTCAATGCCTTTGTTAAGATTTCGGAGGTATTTTGAGATCCTGCGGTCTCCTTTTACATCCGGAGGAAGCATTTCCGAGATAAGCTCGGTATACCCTGAAAGTACATTCACCTGATTGAGAATATCGTGCCTGGTGATATTGCTCATGAGGTTTATCTTCTTGTTTGCCTGTTTCAAAGCTTCCTGGTACCGATGTATCTCCGTGATATCATGGATCATTACCAACTTGCCCTCTGAATCATCCCTTGTCATAAGGGGACTGACACTGACAGTGAAGAACCTTGTTTCCAAACCGCTCTTGAGTGAAATTTCCCTGCCGAAACTTCCCTCAGGCGAATCACCAAAAATCTCCACTCCCTCTCCGAAAATGCCATTTAAGTTTTCTCCCATGACCTCTTTTCTTACTTTTCCGGCGAGTTCAAGTGCTGCCTTATTAATATCCACTATAGAGTTTGAAAAGTCCACAACAATGTACCCATCATTCATGGATTCTATCACACTCTCTCTGGCAACTGGAATAATGTTAAGGAACTCATGCTGGATTGTGCCCCAGAAGAGAATCAAACCGGTTATTGCAAAGGAAAAAGGAGTCGGATCAAAAAATTCAAAGGGCCCGATATCTGCTATGTGAAGTAGATTTCCAACCACCGGAACACAAGCTGCAGTAAGAGCAATGGCTGCCTGAGTCCCATAAGGCGCGGTAAGGTGGACAAACTGCCTGAAAAAGAAAAAGATTCCTGCGAAGATCAAACCAAAGGAGTAGATATAAAAAAACCAGAAAAATGGCCCATGCTTAAGTACAAGGAGAGGAAAGCCTCCTGAAGCATCAAGATAGAAACCTTCAAAGTACAGCCCGTGGATACTGTTTGTAAGCATCAATAGAATTGCAAGGCAGGGAAAAAGAAAAAGCAGTTTCTCATACTTTCGTGCAAACTGCCTGCATACCCCAGAGTATTCGGCTGCAAATAAAAACCACGCTACAGGAGCAAAGGCAATCCCCAGGTACTGGAGATGGGCAAATAAATACTTATACTCAATATCCAGGAATCCGATTTCAAAAGCGTAATTCACGGACCAGAGAGCCATGCAAAGCATAATTAATATAAAATGCTTTGCAAAAGGCAAACTGCGGTAATTAAAGGCTTTGTATGCTTTGATTGCAAGCAAAGTAGATATAAGCCCTGAAAAAATTAATGCCCCCATATAGGGAAACGCAACGGTGTGTATTTGCAGGCTGATAAGACGACCTTCCTTTTTACAATTATTATTAGGCGAATGGGGAGAGTCAGGAAATAGAAGTAAAAAACACCAGACGTTTTAATAGTAACATAAAGACTATCTATATAAATTTATGTATTTAAGCAAAGAGAAATAAGATTACGATTATACTGTCCACGAGATAAAATACTTAGAAATAAAGATTGGGAGGGTTCAATATAAAATTTATATTACCCGGACCCTGACAGAAAAGGTGGAGATCCTTAAAGGAAAACTCCAGATAATTGCGATTTATTTGCTTACCAGACACCATTGTTTTTAAGAGTTGCAAGGATATTGGTAAATTCACTGTTGAACCTGCACTTTCCAAAATCAGGAGTGTCCAGGATTTTCTGCTTTACAGCCTGCAGCTCATTCATAAAACATCTGGAATCTTCAAAACCGGAGAATCCGGATTTTCCGCCTTCTGGATACTCTCCGAAATGCACGATATTTTCCTCCAGGATTTCCAGGAACCTGGGATCAAGATCTTTTGTAAAATAAGTGTCCAGCACAAGGAGATTTACGATTCTCTCATAGAATTTTAGAAGCTCGTAGTCTTCGCTTCCGGAAATGTTAGGAGAAGCAGTCCGGTAAATCTGTCCGTGAATATAGGTCAGATAGCTGGAAAGTGTGCTTATCAGAGATTCAAGGTTTTTCTCTTCAGGGAAAACAATAGGGAAACGCCTTAAAACTCCCGGATTCAGGCTCCCATTGTAAAGCCTGTCATTCTGGCAGATCTCGGAAAAGACCCTTGAAATTGAACTGTTAAGTGCAGCGAGGACGTAAAAATACCGGGAAGGGTCTTGAAGCACAATTCCACAACCTTTTTCAAAGAGATTGTTTCCTGCTGCGTCAAAAGAAGCCTGCAAGCTGTAATGATCCGAAACGACAATTTTCGGGGTATTGATATACTGCAACAGTTTGCAGTCTCCAACACTGTAATCTGCAGAAGAAAGAGATGTGGAATTGTGCTTAAAATTGTTTTTAAACTCCGTAATCCGGGCATATGTCAGGGGGTACCTTGCCTTCAATTCCTCAGGTTCAAGGAGTCGACACCCTTTCCTCAGACCATCGGCTTTAATTTCGTAAGGCAGCATGAAACAATAAGGAGAGGGATGGACCGCATATTCGTTAGAAAAGGCACTGTCTATAAACGGATATACAAGTTCTCGTTCGAGATTGATCTCCCTGTTCAGGCCCATACATTTATAAGGGGTTTCAGGAGAGTCATTTTCCGAAAGGCTTAACTTATGCAGATATTCGCTGTCAGTATTTATCCCGCAAAAAATATCTGCTGAAATATCATCCAGGGTGTTCGAAATCTTGCTTACTTTTTCTATAATACTGTTTTTGCTCCAGAACATGATAGGTTTCACTTCGTTATAATCGTGGAATTTATTTATGAATAGACTTATCCTTTCTATAAATAGACTTATCCTTAATCAGAAAATGATTTATTCCCGCCAGAAAAAAAATCATTCAGAGTTGATCCCGGAAACAAAAGGGTTAACGGAAAATTCATTTCTCGTAGATAAAAAAACCCGGAAGGATTTGGACCATACATATTAACTTCTAATAAGTGGCTCCTTTAATCCGGCCCTGTAAAGGCTAAAAATTCTCTCAGGACTATCGTTTTTCGTTAAAATTTTCGAGCATTAAGGAGGGGAATAATCTGCCTGGATTGAGATCCATGCTCCCGCAGCATTAGGAGCCAGGGAAATTAATCCTTCTAAACAGCAAAGATCTGAACCTTTTACGGTCTCAGTGATTCCGACTGGAAAACTTGGCATTCTGCCCTGAGAGACTTTTACCCCGTGGGTTAGAAAAGGTCAATGTATATAAACATTTCACAAAAATCTAAAAGTATTGTATCCTGAAATGCTTTCGTAGATTCAAACCCATTGGGGAGTTCAATATATGAAGCAAATACAAAGTAGAAGTAGAATAGTGAGTCGTCTGTATCCGTTATACAACTATATCCGATATACAACTATATCCGATATACAACTATATCCGATATACAACTGTATCTGATATACAACCTCAATAAAAAAAATTAAAAAAGGGAAATGATTTTGGAATAAATCACAATTGTTTTAAAAAACAAACATCCATTGGTATTTCTGTTTCTAGTGAAATGATCACTGTTCTGTGCCCTCCGGATGTATGTTGTAAGTGTGGTTATTTTCAACCTGGAATGTGATTGATCCGTCCCCTTCGACCTTGTAACCGAGGAATTCACCCGAGGTATTGTCGTAAACCTGCGTGTTGTCCCCGGCACTTATATTTACATTTATGAGTGCGCTGGCACCATTTGTGTTTGCCTTGAAAGTGAAATAATCATCCCTATATTCCAGAGAATCAAAAAATGCATCGTAGGTATTGCTATTTACCATGTAATATTCGTAAAACGACACTATGGATACATTATTTGAATCGTAGTTGTCAGCCCATTCCTGGAATTTTGGGTAGCTTATAGAGTACTTTATAGAGGGGTCTTTATCGGTTTGATGGGTAAAAACCGGATATGCCATCCCGGCCGATGATGCTGTTTCCCACCATCCCCAGGTATCGTCGTCCAGGTTTCCGACACTTTGTTCAGCATGAACTCCCGAGTTTCCATTTCTCCAGACCATTCCCAGGTTTTCATATGCATAAATTGCGTGTGTAATGTTATCACTATTTCTCAACGAACACCAGTTTGTCGGCTTCTCCCCTATTGTTTCATAGACGTACCAATACTCCTCATCCATTAATCTGTATGCTTCTTCGAGGGGAAGGATGGTCAATTCTTTGGAATAATGTATGCCAGTATCCCAGGAATCGTTTTCCACCAGACCCCGCAGGTATTCAATTTCCGTTTCATTGCACTTCTTGAGAAGTCCTACATCAAACCATATTGTGCCTTTATCCCCTCTGCTATTAAGGTAGTTGATGCCCTGCTCCGTCGTATTTTTCGGATGCGGCCCATCAAGTCCAAAGGCAAGCATTCTGTTATCTCCAATTGCTGTTATGAAATTTCTGTCCGCATACTGGTCTATGCTATGTATATTCACATCAAGGAATGTTCCTTTTCCGATGACAAAGCCCGTGAACTTGATGTACCCGTTTGAGAAATCCACATAAGGCAATTTCTGCCTCTCAAGATCATAAAATGGAGTTACTATGTATGTGCCATCATTTATGGCGATAGTATTTGTTTTGTTGTATCCGTCAAATATTATTTTGAAATCAGATCTATCACCGGCATTTTTCAGGTATATGGTTTCATATTTAAGTTCGCCGGAAGGACTTTTGTAATAGCTTTTTAGGACGGATTTGTTACCTATTTCGGTAATTATCATCCTTGAACCCGGACTATTGAGTTCAACGAAACTTTCAGGGTCGTCCGTATTTATATCCATTGAAATTTGATAAGTGCATTTGGCCATCGGCGTAAAGCCGCAGATATAAAGTGATCCTACCTGTTTCGATTGTTCAAGATAGTGAATCAATGGAATGGAAGCACATTTACAAAAATTGAATGTCTTTGAAGAGCTCCTGAAATATCCTACATATGTATCTGTTCCAAAATTAGTGATGGGATCTACAACCGGAAGTATGAAGTAAGAAACTGGAGAGCAGTCTCTTGTAGTTGTATATTTTAACCTCATCGAGGAATTATCAAAAATGACTTTTGATTCATGGATCCCGTAAATTGTTGAATACAGTATATCGGAAGTCCCATTCTGGAGTTTTGCGACAAAGGCATTTCCAGGAACACCATTATTCTCTGAATAGTTGCCCGTGAAAAGTAGAATATTACCTTGATTAATATTGGTGAGAGTTTTTGAACTGTTTGTGTCCCGGGAAACTCCGAGTTCTCCGGCACATGAGTAATTTAATATCAAGAACATAAAAAGAAATATTTTTATTTGATATGACCTCTCCATTTGCCCCCCTCTTCCTAATGATTTTCGAAATTTGCGTTAAATGTTATATTATATGCAGTCTCGTGTGTGCAAAATATATAATATCATTTGTATTTATTGCCCATTAATTCAAAAATTGACAAACTGCGTTTTAATATAGCAAATATAGACTATAAAAACTTTTGTTTAGTAGTAAAAGAAAGTACGGAACAAAAAATTGCATGTACAACAAAAGTAATTTATCTCAGTTCCTGTTGTAGTTACCACGCAGCTACTGTCAGGAACAGTTTAAGCCCGGACCTGAGCTTAACAAAATTCTAAAATAGCCTTCTCGGAGATTTCCTCTGGATTAAATGCTGACAAAGCATCTTCAGTTCGAAACACAAATTCATCAGAGGATTTTATGCCTATTCTTTCTTCCGTCTTCTTTTGACTGATAATCCATCTGATCTTCTTAGCATTTAGTTTCAAAATAGAGGATCATCCCAGCTAACATAGTATGCGAAATATTTTCGGGATAAAGGGTCAAATCTTAAAAAATAGCAGGTCGAATATTGGAAATGCCGGAGAGAAAAGAGTAAAAAGTGAGATTCTGAATACCTCAAATAGAAGTTATTCAGATTTCCTACTTATTAGAGGAAGCTAAGAACTCCAGAGAATTCGGCATCAAATGCGTACTTTTTAAAGTTAGAGGTTTCGAAAATCTTCTGCTTTATGTAGTAGAGTACACTCAGAAGGCTTTCACTGCTTTCAGATTCCATATCTCCTGCATATGGGTGGATATTATCTTCAAGGGCACCCAGAAGCTTCGGGTCAATGCCATCTTCAAAGTAGGCATCCATAACCAGAAGGTTTGAAATCTGCTCATAAAAGCCCGTAAGCTCATCAAGCCAGCCCGCAACACTATTTCCTGCTGCATATTTCTGCCGGTTAAGGAACATGAGATAGCCGGAAATAGTGGTGATCAGGTCCTCAGTCAGCCTGTCTTCAGGAAATACAATTGGGAAGCGTTTCATTACTGCAGGGGTTACAGAGCTTGAGTACACCATCTCAGACTCGCAAACTGCTGGAAAAAGTCTGGCAATCTGGCTGTTAAGGACTGCAGTTACATAAGGGTATTTTTCCGGTTCTTTAAGGACAATACCACAGCCGCCCTCAAATACATGGTTTCCGGAAGCGTCGTAGGCTGCCTGCAAACGGTAGCCTTCGGTAGCAATGATTTTCGGAGTGCCAAGGTACTCCAGAAGTTTCTTGCCCCTTACACTATAGTAGTCTGCGGAGTCAAGAGGAGAGTTGTCGTGATCGAACTGGTTTTTGAATTCCAGGATTCTCCCGTATGCCATAGGGAACCTGACTTTCAGATCCTCTGGAGGGATTATTCTGCCCTCCTTCCTGTTGCCTTTGTCTGACAGCTCATAAGGCAGCATAAAACGGTAAGGTGAGGGGTTAAATGCAAATTTTTCGGAAAATGCGCCTGAGACGTAGGGATAAATAAGTTCAGGCTCTAAAATTACGGGTTTACAGAGGCCTTCACAAAGATAAAGCGAGTCAGAATCGCTTCCTTCGGGAACGGCAAGCCTGTGCAGCAACCCATTTTTGGTGCTAATGCCTCCAAAGATGCTTTCGGAGATGTCTCCAAGTTTAGTCGGAAGTTCACAGATTTTTTCTACAATTCGGTTTTCATTCAGGAACATCTATTTTTCACTTCTTAGAAATATATTGAGAAAATTCCTTTTCTCTTGTTTTTACTCTCAGAGCTGGATCTTGTCTGAGTTGTTGAAAAATAATTTTATCTCAGCACTCTGAACTCTGATGTCCCATTAAAACAATCAAAATCCGGTCTGAAACGCAGGATAGGGTTTGTATAATTACCTGCAGGAAATAGTAGAATAGCATAAGTATATAAATATATTCGCACTGAAAATTAATTATAAATATAAATCATGACAAATAGCCAAAGTAAATCCAGACCAATAAAAAAAACGTGGAGCAGCGACTCGTATTATTTAAAGGAGAACTATTAGAAGCAGCTCTAAGTAGAATAAAAAATAAGGAGGTGGAGAAATAAATCTCTATTTGATGCAAAGTTTCAGGCATATAATCTGTTATTCAAGGAAATGCAGGGACTGACCAAATAAATTTAAATACTGATTTTCAGACTACTTATATATGCAAGGAAGCAAATATTCCGAAAAGTATTTAATAAGAGAAGCTACAGCCGAAGATATATCCGGAATGCTTGAGGTCTTTAACTATTACGTTGAGAATAGTTTTGCAGCGTATATCGAAACTCCGGTTGGCCCCGAGTTTTTTCAAGCTGTTCAGAGTCAAAATGAGCAGGATGGAAATGAGCATTTTCCTTTTTATGTTATTGAAGAAATGGGAAAAATAATAGGACTCGGAGCCCTGAGACCATATTTTCCATTCCCGAATTTCCGGCACACAGGTGTGGTTTCCTATTTTATCCTGCCAGGGCACACAAGAAAAGGCCTTGGGTCCGGGATGCTGGACAAACTCTGTACGGAAGCCAGCGAAAAAAAGATGAAAAGCCTCCTTGCAAATGTGTCCTCAAAAAATGAAGCCAGCCTGAACTTTCATCTGAAACACGGTTTTATTGAATGCGGGAAGTTCCGGGAAGTCGGAACTAAATTTGGGAAATATTTTGATATCGTATGGCTGCAGAAGTTCCTTGAGGAAGATCGGGAGTAAAATCAGATAAAATCAGATAAAACAAGAGTAAAAAAGAGAATTGGAAAAGGAACATTAAAAAGAACCTGCAAGGGGCAGATAATCAATGTTTCCTTTACCCATATCGTAAGCTGTCTCACAAATACCATCACCATCGGCGTCTGGATTTGACTGACTGAAACCATTCCCTTCAGGTGAAGCCCAGAAGTTCCCACCCAGGAAAGATTTTCCAACAATATTGGTGCCTGAGTTTTTGCTTACATTCCAGACATTGCCTGAACTTTTGCCTTCGGAATATAGATTTTTCGTGTTGTTAAAGTAATTATTATAGATAATATTGTTATTTGAGTCAAGAATGCAAATGCCATATCCTGAATTCGAATCCACTATATTGCTGTTAAACGTGTTATTACCGGAAGAGTTAAGATAGACACCGTACTTTGAATTTAAATTTGCACTGTTGCCAGTCAGAACGTTTTTGCTGGAGCCTTTCAGGTAGATGCCAATTCTATTGTTTGGTGCCCTGCTGTCACTCAGTGTGTTGTCATTGCTGAAAGAATCAAGCCAGAAACCATAACTGCTGTCAGATGCTGTATTGCTGGCAAGCACATTTTTGCTGGCGTTATGCAGAAGGATTGAGACCTCACTGTAAGAAGCGGTGTTGTTTTCCAGTTCGTTTGCAGTAGAATCCCATAGACTGATACCATACTTCTTGTTGTTTAATGCCATATTATTGTCAAGTACATTTTCGTTTGAAGCTTTCAGGTAAATACCCACTTTATTAGTATATGACGCCCTGTTCTCATTCAGAGTATTACCGTTACTTGACGAATCCAGCCAGATACCATAGTTGCTGTTAAATACCTTGTTATTGCCAAGGATGTTTCCGCTGGAGTTATGCAAAATAATACAGACATTGCTGCTGTTTGAGGCTGTATTGTTACTTAACGTATTTTCGCTTGAGTCCAACAGATTGATGCAGGACCCGGGGTTATCGAACGCCGTAATGCCGGAAACTGTGTTTCTGCTGGAGGCTTTCAGATATATGCCGATATTATTGTTTGCTGCAGTATTATTTTCCAGTACATTGCCGAGGGAAGAATCCACCCAGATACCGTAACTGCTGTTGGAAACCCTGTTATTAAAAAGTATATTTTCGTTTGAGCTACGCAGCAGGATACAGGCATTGCTATATGAGACTATGTTGTTGCTAAGAGTGTTGTTGCCTGAGAAATCAAGACGGATACCGAATCCCGGATTTAAGTTAAAATTGTTTCCTTGAATATAGTTCCCGACAGCGTTCTGAAGAATACCCTGGTAGTTAAATAATTCGTTGTTTTCAATGCGGCACTCTTCAACCCCATAAAGGTGAATTCCGGAATTGGGGGAACTTATATTTCCTGTAACATTGAACCCACTAATAACCACTCCATCAGCTGTGACAGAGAAAACATCCTCCGAGCTACGGACTGCCTGAACTCTGGTATCCGAAGGGCTGCCAGATGCCGAAACAACAACCAGATCTTTCACATTTATTTCTACGTTTTCCACATAGATGCCCGGATAAACAAGAATAGTATCCCCTGGATATGCACTGTATACCGCAGCCTGGATGGAGGTGAAATCGGCAGCATGGTCTGCGCTGTTGCTTACGGTAATTACCGTGGACTTCGATTCTTTGAGCGGGAGATAATCAATGAACCCGCTGCCTTCAATATCATACATGGAATCAAAGATGCCGTCAAGGTCAGTATCCCTGACACCCATCGGATAGACAGTTCCGTCAGGTCTTCCCCAGAAGTTACCACCAAGGTGAGACCCGCCTACAATATTAGTGCCTTCGGATCTCGTTGTATTCCAGAGATTTTCCCCTGCGGCCAGTTCAGATTCCACGTTCACTGCATTATTAAAATAGTTGTTATAAATGAGGTTACTGGAAGTTTCGTAGATTTGCAGGCCCACTTTTGTGTTAGACTTTATAGTATTGCTGACCAGAACATTACCGTTTGACACACCTGTAAGAGAAATACCCCCATCATTTTCCGAAACCGTGTTATTTTCCAGTGTGTTGCCAGGAGAATCAAAAAGTGAAATTCCACTGCTACAGTATGAAACGGAGTTATTTCTCAGAATATTGTTCTGACTGTCACCAAGGCTGATGCCTGTCAGGCTATCCGAAACATCATTATCAATCAGGGTGTTACCTGAGCTAAACATGTAAAAATCGATGCCACAGCTATTATTCGAGAGTATATTATGCTCAATGCGGCAGTCAGCAACTCCATATAAGTGAATCCCGGCAGCTGAATCCGATCCTCTTATGCTAAAGCCCTTAATGCTCACTTCATTTGCCCAGATACCGAAAACGTCTTTAGAACTATCAGCTGCCTGAATGATTGTATCTGAAGAGTTGCTGGATTCGGAAAGAATGGTCAGAGATTTGGTAATTTCAATATTTTCCTCGTAAATGCCTGGTTTGACAATTATTTCATCGCCGGGATTTGCAGCATTTACTGCAGCCTGAATGGATGTAAAATCAGCAGCCAGACCTGTATTGTCATTTACCGTAATTGCGATAGCTGCTGCATTTCCTGTAATCACGAGATTGAACGCGAGAACTGCTATGAAAACGATTATGCTTTTTCTTTTTGTTTGATACATGGTAAACTCCGTAACAAAATTCTTGAATTCTGTAACGAAACCTATTTTTCGGACAATTATCGGAATTAATAGTCGGATCTCAGAGGTTTAGGGGAGAGACCTTCTCTAAAGCGCTACAGGTGACCTCAAAAATTCTAAAAATTAACACGGCTACCTCGCTGCTCTCATGGATATAAGAACAATGTTTTAAGCCTGGACACCTAATATTTGAAATTTAATTAGTATGTTAAAAAATAGTACAGTTATATAAAATTAACTCAAATGTTAGGAAGTTGGGTATTTGAATACTTCATTTCCTCATCAATCAGGATTGATTTTGTGTAAATTTTTTACAAATGGCGACGTTTCCAGCAAACTTACATCCTAAATTCGATCCATTTACTTACCTGAGCCCCGAAGGCGAAACTCTATATGGAAAAATTAAAGGTTGGGAACAAAGAAGCCGAATAAATCAAAATTGAGCTGGCGCACCCCGCAGCAAGCTAGCGGGGTATTCGACTGAAATAAAGGGACAAACGTTTACTGAGTGAGTGAACCGGGATTAAACCGGGAAAAGGAAAAAAGCCTTGGAAAAGTTACTGAAGAAAACGCCTTATTTTTGATTAATTTTTAGCTTAACAAAACGCCAGAATCGGCGACGTAGCAAATATAGGCCCTCAAAACTCCGGTCCTTAGCTTCTTCTTTTAAAGTATCGAATTTAACTAAAAAGTTAGAGAAGTCCAGGGTTTTAAACATTCTTTTAGAAAAACAGGAATAATTGAAATAGAATAATCGAAATATAAATAGATGGGGGGAGAGTTAATTTGATGGGTAAGAGAGCTTTGCTGCTATTAGTATTCATTCTATTTATTGTACTTCCGGCTGCAAACATAGATTGGATAAAGTGTATGGAAAATTCCGGTTCTGCAGCCGGAGATTTGCCAACGGACCTGACAGAAGGAGAGATAAACCGCAGTAATGACGGAAAATACAGGGATGGCGTGGTTGATAATTTTGATTATTATTTAAATCCGGGATACCCAGCGGGATTCACCCACGCTACTGGAAATAGAGGGAGTGGATAAGTACGCAATGCAGGGTGAACCTGAAGAGATGCGTAAAAAGCAAAATAAAGCAATTATGCTGCGGGGATGAGTTCTCAAGTCATGGAAAACCCGGGATGTCAGAACCTTTAGCCATGGTTCAGGTTCTCGCAGGTAAACAAATAAAAGAAGATACGTCCTTGACAGGATAAAGTGAATAAGGATCGCGATTAGATAGATAGTATTTTGATATGAAAATATTAAAGAGGTCCGGATTTATGAGTTTGGTGGACCGGAGGTTATAAAATACGAAGATGCCCACAAGCTCCGGCCAGGCCCGGGGAAGAGGTCTTTGTAAAGTACCGATAAATCAAATTGCACACGGCTACCCCGCCCTAAACAGGCTGTTCGACAATTATTTTCAGTAATAACGGAATTTCTTCGGTCTCGATTATACACTCAGAATGGATGAAACGAAGGCTTTTCTTGTGAACAATTATGGAAAAATTGAAAATGAGTGAAAGTAGTCATTCGGACCTACAGCAAATCAGAATTACTGTTTGAGTCAAAATGATCTTAGCTTTGGATCTTAGCTCTGGATAATTATTTTAGTTAAAAGCTTTTGAAATAGCTCCCCCAACCGGATATAGACCATAAACTTAATGAATATTTTAACTTAGCATTTACCTGAGTTTAATTTCCTTTTTCTTGTATCAGCAGTTCAGCCGATTCAAACCCGGCTTTTACCGAGCCATTCATACTCCTTTCCGGATAGTTGGTTGATGAGAACATACCTGCAAGGTAAAGTCCGGATGGGCCTGCAGCAAAAGGAAGCACATTTTTAAGGTATCCCTGTTCGTATACAGGAGCGGTATCTATTCTACGGTAGAGTTTCGTCCAGTGAACCTCTTCTCTTGAGAATCCGGGAAACATTTTTTCGAGCCCTCTCAGATAAGAATCAATGACCTGTTCTTCTTTTTGCGTCCAGAGAGCACTTTTTTCGTCCTGGAAATAGGACGTCACATAGACCAGATGCTCACCATAATCTTCAAAAGGCAAATAATTAGTGTGCTCGATTAAGGCTCCAAAAGGCACATCGGCTTTTATGTTCAACCAGTAATTCCCATCTTCCATAAGCTTTCTGTCAAGCCCGATCAAAGCGCACGCAGTCCCTTGATAACGGATATTTTGTAAGGAATTATGCAGGGCTCCAAGCTTGCCTCCGGTAATTGCGTCCAGTGCCATTGGTTCTACAGTTGAAATAACTGCATCGCAGGCTATAAAATCCCCGCCAACTACCACTCCCTGTACGGAATTGCCTTTGATCACAATTTCCGTTACTTCCTTAGTTGTTTGAATCTCTCCCCCATTTGCAGTTATTTCCCCTGCCAGAGCTTCTATAAGGGAGTTAAAACCTCCTCTCATGTACCCCAGTTTCTCTCCTTCTTTTCCCCTATCCGACCTTATTTTCACCCGCCCGATTAGCCAGGCAGCAGAAACGTTTTCGGCATTGTCTCCGAATTTGCTTTTCATCAGGGGAGCAAAAAAGTTTTCATACACCGACTTTCCTGCAGTATCGAGGATCCAGTCCTTTGCCTTTATTTGATCATAGGGCGCCGTGTCTTTAATCAGTCTTATCCTGAAGACCAGCAGGCCAAGTTTTACCAGGTCAAGAATAGAAAGAGGGCTAAAGTGTAAGATCTCAAGAGGGGTGTTCATGGGATAGTTCTTACCATCCACGAAATAGGCGTTTTTTGCTTCCAGCCATAGCATCTGCTTTTCAAGCCCAAGTTCCCTTATAAGGGCAAGAAGTTCCGAATCGCTCCTGAATATATGGTGGTAGTACCTTTCAATAAAGTATTTTTTTTCGGAGTGTTCCAGACAGTAGCTTGCTGCCATTCCTCCAATATCCGGATCTTTTTCAAAAACGATTACTTCGTTAGATTTACAGAGCCTGTAACCTGCTGACAAACCGGCAAGTCCGCTTCCGATGATTACTATCTTCATGTATATTTTTCCCTCTGTTCGTTAAATTTTTAAGTCAATTTTTGAGAATTGGCATTTACAACCTTGCAATTTCGATATAGAGAAACAGATAGATTCTAGAGAAATAGATAGACCCCACATCTTTTTTCAAGGAACGGTTTTGTAGAACTGCAAATTACGTAAACTACCCCTTTGCATATCGATATGTCTAACCGCTATATATACATTAAACTCATTTATATTATAGCACAGTACATACTGAGTGCAGAGCTATCGGGTTACAAAAAGATGAGGGTCAGGGTTGTACTACGATCAGAAAATTAGCTCGGTTTTTGAGGAGCTGAAGACATCAGAGGAAGGGCTGAGCTCCGGAGAAGCTGAAAAAAGACTGGAAGAGTATGGGAAAAACGAACTTAAAGAAAAAGAAGAAATCTCTGTCTTTCGCCTCTTTATCTCACAATTTAAAAGTATTTTAATATTTATCCTGATAATTGCTTCCATTGTTTCGGCTTTACTTGGGGAAACCATTGATGCAATAGTGATTTTATTTACGGTTTTTCTTGCTGGAGTTCTCGGTTTTGTGCAGGAGTACAGAGCTGAAAAAGCAATTGAGCTTCTCAAATCCCTGACGTCTCCGGAAGCAGTTGTAATAAGAAATGGGACCGAAAAAAAAATCCCCTCAACAGAACTGGTTCCCGGGGACATTATTCTGCTTCAAACCGGGGACCGCATTCCTGCAGATGCCAGGATAAGTAAAGAGTTCAACCTTAAAGTGGACGAATCCTCGCTCACCGGGGAATCCGTGCCTGTCCAGAAAATTACCGGTTCCCTGCCTGCAGACACCCCAGGAGCTGACAGGAAGAACATGGTCTATGCAGGGACTGCAGTTGCCTATGGAAGAGGAAGGGCTGTTGTCACGGCAACTGGCATGAAAACCTCTTTTGGAGAACTTGCCGGGCTTCTCGGGACAATAGAAAGGTCCAGAACCCCTCTGCAGGAAAGCCTTGATAAATTCGGCAGATTGATTGGCGGGGCAACTCTTGTAATTGTAGCTTTTGTTGCAGTGCTCGGTGTATTTTCCGGCTTTCCCCCTCTTGACATGTTTCTCTGGGGTGTTGCGCTTGCAGTTGCCGCTATCCCTGAAGCCCTTCCTGCGGTTGTGACAGTAGGGCTCGGGCTTGGAGTAAGGCGCATGGTCAAAAGGCATGCCCTTGTAAGAAAACTGCCTTCCGTAGAAACGCTAGGTGCTACAGATGTTATCTGTTCTGACAAGACGGGCACACTTACTCAGAACAAAATGACGGTTGAAAAGATATATGTTAACGGGCAGACCCTCAAGGTCACAGGAAACGGGTATAACCCTGAGGGAAAATTTCAAAAAGGAGATTCAGAAGTACCGGAGGACAATACACACCTTCGGATTCTTTTGCTTGGGGCTGCTCTCTGCAACGATTCAAACATTCATGAAGAAGAAGACGGATGGAAAATTACAGGAGACCCGACAGAAGCAGCTCTTGTGGTCGCTGCGGCAAAGGCTGGATTTGAAAAATCCGAGCTTGACCGGAAATATCCGCGGCTTGGAGAAATCCCTTTCTCTTCCGAAAGTAAGAGAATGACTACCTTCAATAAACTGGAGGACAATCCGGGTAACTTTTTTGATTCCGAGCTTGTGACTTTTTCAAAAGGGGCTCCAGAGGTCATCCTTGCCTCGTGTACGAAGACTTTCCTCAACGGCGAAATGAAAGCTTTAACCCCCGAGCACGAACAGGAGATCTCCGAGCAGGTTAAGGAGCTTGCTGATCAGGCGCTGCGGGTTATGGCCATTTCTTTCCGCCCGCTTGAAGAAAACTTTTCTCCCGAAAAAGTTTCGTTCGGGGAAATCCCTGTAGAGAAGATCGAAGAAGACATGGTCTTTTCAGGGTTAATTGGCATGAGAGACCCTCCCAGGGAAGAAGTGAAAGCTGCAATCAAAACCTGTGAGGATGCCGGCATCAAGACTGTAATGATAACAGGAGACCATAAGGTTACAGCAGCTGCAATTGCGCGAGAACTCAGGATTTTGAAAGAAAACGACCTTACACTTACTGGTTCTGAACTTGACAGCCTTGAAGAGAGTGAATTTGAAGACAAAGTTGAAAGGGTCTCGGTTTACGCCCGGGTCTACCCTGCCCATAAACTGAGGGTAGTAGAAGCTCTAAAAAAGAAGGGCCATGTTGTGGCGATGACCGGAGACGGGGTAAATGATGCTCCTGCCCTGAAAGCTTCGGATATGGGCATAGCAATGGGCATTACAGGCACTGATGTGAGCAAAGAAGCCTCAAGCATGATCCTGACCGATGATAACTTTGCGTCCATTGTCTCGGCAGTTGAAGAAGGACGAAATATATTTAAAAATATCAAAAATTTCATCACCTACGGGCTCACAGCCCATATAGGGGAAGTCCTGATAGTCCTTATTGCAATTCTGGGCTGGCAGATCCTGCCTTTGCTTGCCGTACAGATCCTGTGGATCAATCTGATTACAGATGGTCTCCCTCCTATGGCTCTTTCTGTTGAACCTCCTGACAGGGGGCTTATGAAACAGAAGCCGAGGAACGTTGAGGAAGGGCTTATCACCCGCCGTGAAATCGCTGCCGGACTGGGGCTGGGAGGGCTTATAGCCTCGCAGGCACTGATAGTTTTAGTCTGGGCTCTGGACAGCGGTTTTCCCATTTCGAAACTGCAGACTATGATCTTCACACTTGTGGTCTTTTCAGAGATGTTCAACGCCTTCAACTGGCGTTCGGACAGGTATTCGGTTTTTTCACTGGGACTTTTTACAAACAAGCCTCTGGTCTACGCTGTCCTGACCACAGTGATTCTGCAGTTGATGGTGGTTTACGTCCCGTTCCTTCAATTTGCTTTCGGGACAGTTCCCCTTTCACTTTCTGAGTGGGGAATCATACTGGCTTTAGCTTCCACCACACTCATCTCGATGGAGATTGTAAAGTACCTGAACGCAAGGAGAGCCCACTGATCAAAAAGTGAATTGAGTTTTTCCGGCTCTCTGATTCAAGCAGTAATGTCCAGGTTCCTTTTTCCGAATAAAAACAGTCATTCCCCTGTTCCGAAAAGTTATTCCCCTGTTCCGAAAAGTTATTCCCCTGTTCCGAAAAGTCATTCCCCTGTTCCGAATCCCAGAATTAAGCAGTCAGGCCCTTATCCTATCATCGGTTTTCTTTTTTCTTTCAGTTTTAATCGCAAACTTCAAAAGCGGAGGTGAAACCAGAATAGATACAACCACCATAAGCACTATCCCCGAAAATATTTCCTGGTTGATAATCTCCAGTTCCCTGCCTATGGTCAGTACCACAAGTTCTACCCCTGCCCTGGGCATGACTCCTATCCCGAAGATAAGGCTTTCATAAAAATCGAAGCCTATGGCTTTTGACCCTATGAAACCCCCTATTAGCTTTCCTGAGAGGGCAAAGAGGACAACCAGGAGGGCAAAAATGCCTGTGTTTCCCAGGGTGGACAGGTCAATTGAAAGGCCTATAAATGCAAAAAAAAGAGGGATCAAAATCCCGTAAGCCAGTCCTTCTACTTTGCTCTGCACGTCCTGGATTTTGGCAAGGGGAATTTCCGAAATTAATATCCCTCCTATGAACGCTCCTATTGTTGCATGAAGCTCAAAAAACTCTGCAAGATAGGCAGAAAAAAGGGCTACCATGACCACAAAGGAAAATACTGCTTCTTTTGCATGCATTTTCTGAGCATAGACAAAAAGCCTGGGAAAAAGATACTTTCCAAGGACATACATAATCAGCAGAAAGAGCAGAATTTTTCCTGCAATCGTAAGAACGCCCAGAACTGAAGGCACGCGGTGAAAACGGGAAAAGGTAACAACCACAGAGAGCAGAAATATCCCTATAATATCGTCCAGGATTGCCGAGGAGAGTATTACTGTCCCTGGCCTGCTGGAAAGGTAGTTCAGGTCTATAAGGGCTCTGAGCACCACTCCTATGCTTGTAGGGCTGAAAGCAACTGCCATAAAGAGGCTTTGAAGAAAACTGAAATCAAAGATTTTTCCAAGCCAGAAACCGAAAGCAAAGGCAAAGGCGACCTGAAAAAGTGTAGGAACAAGGGCAGCCAGCGCTGCAGGTTTCAGGTCCCTTAAGCTCACTTCTTTATATCCTGCAGTGAAAAGCAGAAAAATAGCCCCAAGCTGGGCAAAGAAAGTAATTACTCCGGTTTCTACGTTAAGAAAAAGCACTCCAAGTAAGATACCTGCCAGAATTTCTCCCATGACTGAGGGGACACCTACTCTTTCTGCCACCTCACCCAGAATTTTCACACTGAAAATCAGGAATAGTATCTGAAACAGAGCACTCACTGCTGTTAGTCCCCCACTCTTTGCTTTTTTACCCCAAACTCCTTTTTCTCAGGACTTATCCAGAGCTTTTTAGATCTCAATTTCCGTTTCCAGCTTTATCCCTCTGTTTTGTTCTCCGTTTAATCCCTCAATTTCAGTTTCCGGCTTTATCCCTCTGTTTTGTTCCCCTTTTAATCTCTCGATTTAATTTTCCGGATTTATCCCCTCTACTTTAGCCTCTGTTTTATCTCTCAATTTAATTTTCCTGCTTTCATCCTTTCCTTTTTTCGTCCCCTATTCTTTCCTTCTTTCTTCTTCTACAAATCTCCTTTACGAGATCTTTCTTGGAGATAATTCCTGCCAGTTTTCCATTTTCGCTGACGCATACGCGGTCAAACCTGTGCTTCATCATAAGATCCGAAGCGTCTTTGAGTGTAGCGTTAAGAGAAATTGTCACAGGATGCGTAATCATTACGTCTCCCGCTTTTCCTCCAAGAGACCTTATAGCTGTAAGAGGAGTATGTTTTGCTCTGGGAACCAGGCACAAAAGCAGGATTTCAAGAACGATGTCAAGATCAATAATTCCCACAAGCTCATTATTCTTATTCACTACCGGGAAAGTATGGTAGGGAAGCTTCCCAAAAAGCGAAAAGACTTCTTCCAGAGGAGTGTCTTCCTGGATTGTTACTACCTCTCTGGTCATAAGTTCTTTAATAGTTATCCAGAGGCAACGCTCAAAAATTTCGACGATCTGTTCGGATGGAGGACCAGCTTCCGGAAACCCTTCAAGAGAATCAGGTAATTCTCCTTCCTTTTCAGAAACCTTTTCCAGCTGTTTATCTTTTCCTTTTTCCTTTTCTTCTCTCTCTTCGTTGCTGCTTCCTTGAGAGGAGTTTCTTCCTGCAAGATTATTTGCCAGAGAGAATATTTTGTCCATAACCAGCCCCCATTTATAGAACTCTCCCCTTTTTACATATTATTTGTGTTCTCTGGCACTTTCTTCTCTGTATATGGGGTTTATCCGTTCATTTCAAGTTTCTTCTTATAATAGAGGGTGAAATCCCTCCCGGGGCGCAGGGTAAAGTTGTAAGAGGAGTACTCTTCTGCAGAGATTTCCCTGTACATATCATAGGACATGGGCACAATAATAGCATCGTACTTACTGCTTGCAGGAGGTTTTGAAGAATACCCCACTTTATCATAGTCCTCCAGGTACCAGGGCAGAGGCCAGTACAACTTATTCGGGTCAACCACATAAAGCCTTAGACTTTCAGGCCTTCGGTCTAAACCTTCTATCTTTTCCATGAGCTCCCGAATATCCGGAGAAGCCTGTGTATACGTCATCAGCTCTGCCGGCTCCATGCTCCTGTAGTAATTTACCGAGATACACTGGCCCAGAGAGATTAGCAGGGCGAGCGCCAGAATTCCTGCTGTTAAAGTACGGGCTTTTCCTGGATGTTTTGCCCGGAAAGACGGTTTCGACCCTGTCAGAGGGCTTAGATTACCTTCCAGAAGCTCCTGTTCCGGCACCACAGATTCATTATTCCGGGAAAATAGTTCTCCCAGATAAGCTCCTGCCAGGATTCCAAAGGGCAGGACAATATGTACAACAAGCCAGGGAACTTTTTCCTGAAGGTAGGAATAGAGCAGAAGGCTGGTAAATGCCCAGTAACAGAGGAAAAGGAAAAATGAAACATTTCGGCCTTTACTTTTCAGAAAATGGAAAAATCCTGCAGTCCCAAAGAGTATAACCGGAATCTCGTATCTGAAAAGGATGGGTATATAATAATAAAATGGACCTCCGATCCTCTCTATCCTGTGCATTGCCAGCCAGTGGGTAAAAGCCCTTTCTACGATTGAGAAAAGGGAAATATCGTTCCTGAAAAGGCTTGTATAAAAAAACATTATAATGAAAATGGAGAGCGCCCCTGAAAGAAGAATTTCAGGGAGGAAGGGTAAAAGTACCGAAGCTTTGCGGAGGAGGGTCTTTTGCAAACTCAGGTTTTCTCTCTTCCAGCTGGAATAAATCCAGTATAGTAAGCCCATCCCGGCATAAGCTCCGAATATAAGTATGATAACGTAGGCGTTTTCCTTTGCAGTTACGGCAATGGCAAGGGAGGAAGCTGTCAGGATAAGGTAAGGGTATCGCTTTGAGCTGTGAATATTGTCGAGATAGCGGAATACACCTGCAACAGCAGCCAGAGTGCAAAACACAATTATCATATCATTTCTGAAGAACCTTGAGAAGTAGACCATGCTTGGAGAAAATGCAAGCAGAAACATTGCCCAGAGCACTCCGCTTTTTCCCAATTCTTTCTTCAGCAAAAAGAGCAACAGAATAGTTGCCACTCCGAAAAAGACCGGGACCAGGCGAGCTGTTGCATCGTTTATTCCCAGGAAATGGAAGACAGCTGCAGTAGAATGGAAAAGAAAGGGACCGTGGTAGGCTGGATTATAACTGTACTCCCCGGTTTCAAGCAGTTTGAGGGTAAAACTGCCGTGTACGCTTTCATCATGATGAAAAACCCTCTCTCCAAGCTCAAATAGTCTGAGGGCGAGGGCAAAAAAAACGATCAGAAGCCCGAAAAGCCTGTACTTTTTATCAGAGAGCTTCGGTGAATTTACGGGGTCAGAATATGGACTTTGCTGCATTGTTTCCCAAACCTTCCGGTGATGGCTGTTCCTTATAAGGCATAGGTATATTTAAGGAATAGGATGAAATAGTCTTCCTCATGGCTGAAGTAAAAATTAAGTTATTTGCAAATCTGCGTGAGGCAGCAGGCACACCAGAACTCCTGCTTTCCGGAGAAAAGGTCATTGATGTCCTATTATCCCTCACCGACAAACATCCGGAGTTAAAAAGCCTTATTTTTGAAAAAAGCGATGACAAAAGTGATGAAAAAGGCGAGACCCCTGTCCTTTGCGGCTCAATTAATGTCCTGGTCAACGGAAACAATGTCCGGCACCTGGAAGGGCTTGATACTCTTCTAAAGGACTCGGATGAAATTGGGGTTCTACCTCCCGTTTCAGGAGGCTAATTTTTTTAAGGGGCGAGTATATGGGCAGGATATTTAAAGAACGCACTTCAGTTGATAAAGCTTTACGGCTTTTCCTTGAAAGTATTTCCCCTCTCAGGCACACAGAAGAAGTACCACTTGAAGCCTGTGCAGGCAGGGTACTTGCAGAGGCTGTAGTTTCCGGAAGAGATGTCCCTCATTACAGGCGTGCTGCAATGGACGGATACGCTGTCAGGGCATCCGATACCCCGGGTGCTTCCCCTGCAAATCCCGTGCTCTTACAGCTTTCCGACAGTATAGAGGAAGGAACTTCTATGTGGGTTCATACCGGAGCCGCACTGCCGGAAGGAGCCGATGCGGTTGTAATGGTTGAGGACACTGTTACAGCCGGGGACCTGGTTGAAATCAGGGCTCAGGTTTATCCGGGAAGGAACGTCGGGCAGATTGGAGAGGACATAAAAAGAGAAGATCTGGTTTTTGAGGAGGGACATCTCCTTCGCCCCTGTGACGCTGCAGTACTTGCATCCCTTGGACTTAACAAGGTGAAAGTTTTCCGAAAACCGGTAGTTGCAATCATCCCCACAGGAGACGAGCTGGTAAGTCGTGAGACTGCCCGAGAAGTCCCTCCACCGGGAATGGTGCTTGAGACCAACGGGCTTATGACTGCCCTTTATGTGGACAGATGGGGCGGAATTCCCAGATTTACAGGGATCGTGCCTGACCGTCCAGAGAGCATAAAAGAAGCGGTGGAAGCAAACCTGGACGCCGATATGATCCTCCTCTCAGGCGGGACTTCAGTTGGTAAAAGAGACCATTCCCCTGAGGTTGTAGCATCCCTGGGAAAACTGCTTGTGCACGGAGTCGGTCTTAGTCCCGGGAAGCCTGCAGCCCTTGGGGCCATAGGTAAAACTCCTGTAGTTTGCCTTCCTGGCTACCCGGTTGCCGGGCTTGTTGCCCTGTATTTCTTTGTCCATCCCGGTATCCGGAAACTGGGTTCAATCCCTGAAGTTCCGGAAATTGTCCTTAGAAAGCGCCTGGTTGCAAAAATAAGCTCAAAAATAGGATACGTTAATTTCATCCGAGTTGTCTTTGAAGGAGACAGGGTACGCCCACTTATGGGAGCCGGGGCAGGAGTCCTGAGTTCGGTTGCGAAGGCTGACGGTTATGTGCTCGTTCCTGAGAACGTGGAAGGCTATGAGGAAGGACAGGAAGTGGATGTCTTCCTGATCGAGTGAAATTGATATACAGAACGGATACGGCTAGCTTTTTGTATTTTATCACTCTCTGGAAATGAATAAAATTTTATACTACCACGGGCTATTGGGACTGGAAAAAACCGTCCCTTACTCCAATTTTTAGATAATATAAGTGAAAAAAATGCCCTCTCCAGATAAAGAAATGGATAAGATTTTTCTAATAGGAGCCGGCGGCTTTCTTGGAGCCGTTTGCCGATTTTTGCTTTGCGAACTTGTGGAAGGGCAGCTTGGCATCCTATCTGTAAACGTACTTGGGAGTTTCATGCTGGGCATGATAATGTACGACACTGAGTACCTGGGTTTCATAGGTCCTAAAGGGAGGATTGCATTTGGCACAGGATTTATGGGAGCATTTACAACTTTTTCCACATTTGCGGTCCAGTCTTTCAGCATGCCTTTCATTCCAGCCCTTGGAAATATCAGTGCCAATATCTTTCTTACCCTTACAGGCGTATTCTTCGGCAGGAGTGTTATAAAAGCCCTCTCAAGCAAGGAGATCTGAGAAATGTTTCCAGTTTCGGGCATCGGAGAACTCTTTTTAATAGGCACTGGAGGTTTTATAGGGGCATCTCTCCGCTATACGGTTTCAAGCCGCGTGCCAAAAATCCGGAATATCCCGGCAGGGACCCTGACAGTAAACCTTCTGGGCAGCATAGTGCTTGCACTCTTAACTTTTTCCTCTGAGCCCGAATCCATGGTATATCTGTTAAACATAGGAATTCTTGGCTCCTTTACAACCTTCTCCACATTTGCCTACGAGACTTTCAAGCTACTTGAGGATGGGCAAAACGTTTCATTTTTTCTCAATATCTTTCTAAATGTTATGCTCTGCCTTCTGGGTGTAAGCATCGCATATCTTGCCCTCAGGCTTTGATTTTGAAGATATCCCCTGGAAGAGGTTACTTAGGGCAGATTATAAAGATTGTTTTATGGTTGTTTCAGATATATTCCAGGTTGTTTCAGGTATTTTCTCGGCTTTAAGTTATTTGTTTAAAGCATCAGCTGTTAGAGCAGCGAATTTAAAACACCATTTAGAAATCTGGCTACCTGGAGTAAAATAGCCCGGATTAACGGATTTAAAAAAGACTATGAAGTAACTTAAAATATATAACTAAAAAAAATGGTAAAATAGAAAAGCCCTTAAAATCACTTTACAAGGGCTTTTGCAGATCTTCTTATGAAGCGCCTTTTATGACCTGAAGAGGTGAAGCGCTGTGAAGGTCCGGGGTGTGCTTTCTGAGCTTTTGATTTCTGAACCTTAATTACTCTGCCTTTTCTGCCTTTTACCTTTACCCAATCAATGCTGCCGGTTTTGCCCATTATCATTCCTCGTTAATTTTGATTTAAATATATTCTGTATTTGCTTAAATTTATAAGTGATTTATTCACATACCATATTTGCCTTATCGCTGACCACTGCTGTTTGCCGCGGATTTTTTCCTTCAGCAGTGTTTCAGCAAAAAGGTATTTTGATTCGAGAATCTGTCAAATCGGTAATATTTCAATGATCTTAATTGGAATGTTTGATATTCCTTGAAGCCTGAAAGTAAGAAATTATGAGTTTCATCAAGCCTTGGGTTTATCATAAAGAGAAATGCTAGTAATTAAATGTTACGGACATTGGCCGAAATCCAGGCATAAAATGTGGAGATATGCGTAAGATATAAATAATTCGACCTCTGGAAAATGCGTATAGATCCATTTTATAAGTGATTTATTCACATACCATATTTGCCTTATCGCCGACCACTGCTGTTTGCCGCAGCTTTTTCCTTCCGCAATGTTTCAGCAAAAAGGTATTTTGATTCGAGGATCTGTCAAATCGATAATATTTCAATGATCTTAATTGGAATGTTTGATATTCCTTAAAGCCTGAAAGTAAGAAATTATGAGTTTCATCAAGCCTTGAGTTTGTTATAGAGAGAAATGCTAGTAATTAAATGTTATGGACATTGACCGAAATCCAGGCATAAAATGTGGAGATATGCGTAAGATATAAATAATTCGACCTCTGGAAAATGCGTATAGATCCACTTAAAAATGTACAGGTACCTTAGATGATACCAGAAAAAGAGTCAACTACCCCTGAACTAAAGACCCTGGGGTTTCCTGCTGAGGTTTTATGAATAGCAGGAATAGATAAATAGAAGGAATTGACGAATAAAAGGACAAATGCCTCATTATTCTTTTCTGAAAAGGTGATTTCCGTAAAAAATAATCCTATTGAAACCAGGCTTGCCGAAGTGCGAGAAGAACTTAGGGACTTAAAAAGCTTCCCGGACTCTGAATTTGTCGGCATAATCAAAGAACTGGGATTCAGGTGTGAACTCTGCGCCCGCTGCTGCACTAAAGAGTTTAATGACCATGTATTTCTGCTTGATTCAGACCTGGAAAGAATAAAGCAAATCGATCCGGATGCCATCACTCCTGCCCCATATTACGAGTTTTGCGACCAGAACGGCAGGTTCTACGTTTCAGGCTATGCCCTGAAAACAAAACCTGATGGTTCCTGCATTTTCCTGGAAAATAAGAGGTGCAGAATTTATGAGAGCCGCCCTTCAATCTGCAGGGTATATCCCCACATGCTTCACAGGGAAGCCGATGAAACAGGAAAAGTAGACTGGCGGCAGATAAGCGGCTTAAACGAGCATGGGAGCTATAATTCAGAACTCGGCAATTTGACGTGTGAAGCAATTGCAAGGGAGACCAGGGTTTATGAAGAAGCTTATCTCAAACAGATGATTGACTTTTTCGAAGTTGTGGGAACTCATTTCAGGAAGAACCGCTTAAAACACGTCCAGAGTATATATGACCGCAGAATGCGGGAATTCCTTAAAGGGGAATGCGAACTGGAAGTTTTTGTATACTGTAGCAACGGGCTTGAAATGAAAAAACTCAGATATGAATCGGACAGGTAACCAGCAGAACTGCTTTAATCCGGGGAACGAGCTCTTCAAGGTAATAGAATTAAAAAAGAAATTAAAATGGCTAAAAAATTCATTTTTAGATAAAAAGACAACGTGTTGTTAAAATCGAAAGGGAAGGAAAAGAGCGGAAAGGAAAAGAGAAGAAAGGAAAGGAAAAATTTCAGTTTCTTTTACCTTTGACCTTCCACTTAAGAAGTATACCTTCTTCAATTTTTTCAGCCGAAAGCAATTCAAGTCCAAAGAGTTCGGCTTCTGTGAAACCTTCCCCATCCGTAAAAGTCGGGGCTGTTTTTCCTCCTATGATGAGGTTTCCAACGAAAGTATAGACCTCATCAACAAGACCTGCGGAGAGCATACCCCAGTTCAGGGTCGCGCCTCCTTCGACCATGAGGGTGTTTATGCCCATTTCCTTTAATTTTGCCGCCAGCTCTCCAAGGTCAACTTTAAGGGCTCCTGTTTTAATGACCAGAGCTTTTTCTTCGAGGCTTTTGATATTATCTGCAGAGGCTGAATTTGAAACAGCAATTATCCTGAGCCCGTCTCCTTTTTTGAATATATCGGCATCCAGAGGAGTTCTTGCGGCACTGTCCACAATAATCCTTACCGGATTTTCGTTTTTTCCGGCGGTTTTTCTGGCGGCTTTCCGTTCAGGAGATTTTACAGTCAGGCTGGGGTCATCGGCAAGTACGGTTCCTATCCCTACCATGATTGCATCTGCCTGAGCTCTGAGTTCATCCACTCGCTCAAAATCGAGTTTTCCGGAGATCTTTACTTGCTTCCTCTCCTTTGTTGAGAGCTTGCCGTCGGCTGACATAGCAGAGTTTATAAAAATGAAGGGTCTGTCCATGTTATGGTTCCTGAAAAAAGTATTAAATTGAGAGGCACTTTGTCTAAAAGTAGCCTTTCCGCATTATAATTATGGAATAGACCTGGCACTTTACTTTAAGTCTGTTTTTCTTACCGGATTTTCCAGTCTGTGTTTATTTTTTGACTGGAATAAGTTTGAGCAGGAGCTTGAACTATTTCTGACCTGGCTCAAAACTGTTTTCAGTCCGGCATTTTAACCTGGCTTATTCCGAGTCGATCAGGGGCTTCAGGAGATCGTGGTCTCTTAAGAGGCCCTGAAGCTTGCGGTTTGAATTAATGATTGGTATCTGGTCGATCCTGTTACGTTTCATTTTTCTTGCGCAGTCGCTGACAGATGCAATGTAGGTAGCTGTGATCGGTTCCCGGATCATGACGTCACTTCCAATCAGATTTGGGACCTTGATCCTGGAAACGCTGTAGTAGATGCTCATGGTATCCCGCATTGACTCCCAGGTCCACGCATCATCATCCTGGCCTGCGGACATATCAGACATCTCCACACTGTCTTCAATAACGCTTGCAGAGATAACGTCCCTGTCCGAGATTATCCCTATGAGTTCCAGAGCAGCATCGAGCACCGGAACGGCTTTGACACTGGCAAGTTCCATGATCCTGGCTACAACAGGCAAAGGCGTTTCACTGTAGATTGCAACTACTTCCTTTTCCACATAGTCCTTGATAGGAATATCGATATTCATATCCGCAATTGTGCCCACGACGTCTGCAACCGTAACAAGCCCCACGAGTTTTCCATCATCGACGACCGGAAGTCTTCTGATACCGTGCTGCAGAAGCAGGCGTGCGGCAGTCTGCAGGTCCGATCCAGGGGATATGGTAATCGGATCTCGTGTCATAAGAAGGGCCAGCTGTTCCTCTTCAGGGTTTTGTAACAGGTTTGTCCGGGTCACGATTCCTACTACCTTGGAATCCTTGAGTACCGGGACTCCCGATATATGTTTATTCTTAAGAATTTTAAGAACCTCGTCCCTGGAACCTGGCAAGGTCGCGCATGCGACGTCCCTTACCATTATATCTTCTATGAAGATGTTTTTTGGCATATGATTTACACCTGTGTTGTCCTCTGAATCCTGGATTTTTTTGTTTATCACTTCTTTTTCAAAAGGCTTCCAGTTGATAGCAATATCAGCTTGTTTCTACACTACGAACGACCATTACCGGAACTTTTGAGCCTCTGACCACCTTTTCTGCAACGCTTCCCATGAGGAATCTGTCAAGCCCGGTTTTTCCAAGTGTCCCCATAATTACCAGGTCAGCATTGTTATTCTCTGCGAACTCGAGAATCGCATTACTCGGGTGCCCTTCCTCAAGTACCTCCTTTACATCCACGCCTGCAATCTCTCCTTGTCTCTTCACTTCAGAGACTGCCTTTTCCCCCTCTTTTTTCAGGATTTCGTACATTGCTTCCCATCCGGCATCCATTGGTATTGACGAAAAAGAAGATGTGTCCACTACGTAAAGTGCGTGAACCGTAGCCCCACTGAGTTTTGCAATCTCAATTCCGTAAGAAATTGCCTTCTTGGTATTCTCAGATCCGTCTGTTGCAATTACTATGTTCCGGTAAAATTCGCTCGTCATGTCTCGCTCTCCATTTGCTTTACGAATGAAGCACCGCTAATATATCGTCAGGTCTTGCCCTTTTTGTGATTCCACTTATAGGGTCCTTTATCCCGGCCAGATTATTTGAACTCCCATTCAGGACCATCAAATTAGCTTTATTCCCCTTTTCTATCGACCCCGTGGAGTCTGGCCCCATTACAAAAGAACCATTAAGTGTGCAAATTTTAAATACTTGCCTATCTTCGATCGAAAAGACTTTGGACATAAATTCCATTTCAGCAAACATATTTACAGAGTTTAACATTACATTGTCTGTACCTGCTGCCACCCGAATTCCAGCCTCTAGCATTTCAGCTATCGGTGCCATTCCTACTCCTGTTACGAAGTTTGATCTCGGGCAGACAACAACTGGAACTTCTGTCTGAGCGACTTCATCAAGGTCTTTTTTAGTGGCTTGTGTTAGATGGATCAACAAGTCGGGCTCCAGAGAGAGGGCTTTTTCAATGTCACTTCTGCTCTTTTCCCCTGCATGAATTGCAAAGAGCTTTTTTCGATCTCGTGTGCAGGCTATAATCTCCTGCAAGAGTTCCATATTGAGATCATTTGCTCCGCTCATTCCAAGCCCATCGGAATTCAATAAAACCCTTCTTACTTCGGCAAGCACCACTCCCAGAGGAAGCTGAGGTTCTGTGGGTCTACCAAATATAAGGGAATGCAATTCCAACCCCTCAAGAGCTTTATTCAGGGCTGCAATTCCTACAACCCCCCCTTCTCTAAAATCCGCAAAAGCACAGGTCCCTGTCGCAATCATATCTAATAGAGACTTTCTAATGTACTCGATAAGTGTTTTATAAGAAGTTTCCCTGAGAATTCTGTGTTTTAGTCCATCCGGCGGCTTTACCAGGGAATCAAGGTCTCTCTTTACCCGAAAACCGGTAGTGTTTCCCAGGGGAGGGTCTTTGCAAACTGAATCTCCGAGATGGGTGTGGGCATTGACAAAACAGGGCGCTATTATATTTGCAGAATATGTGTGCTCTTCTCCAATTTCCGTGATAATCCCGTTTCGTACACAGATGTACCCAACTATGGGATCCAGTTCGGGACCTGCAATGATTGTTCCGGGAATTATCTGTTCAGTGCCGTACATATATACGCACCCCTGCTGCTCATCAAACGCCTGTGCTCAATTAATGAAAGACCAAACATATACATCATATATAACTTTTCCTTATGCTCCTTTTGTGCTGCCCGTACATTTTTCTCTGATAGGGAAATGCCAGAATATTTATTCTTATATTTTAAGCGGTTGTCCTCAATTATATATGCATGACGAGGGTCATTCTTACCGGCATATTTATAAGTTAGAAAATATATATAGTCACATGTCGCATTGTATAGGTCCTTGCATGAGATAATGGTAAATCCTAACTATGAGTGTATAGACAACCCCAATGCGGTACATCAATAGTGTGACACTGCTCGGCACGAGGGTAACTGAAAGGGACTGCGGAAAACCAGAGGATGAACTTTCGGAGTTAGTGCGTCCGGGCTACAGCACTATTTTATACGAATCTATTTTTATAAAACTTATATTTACACAAATCCATTTTTATAAAACTCATATTTACACAAATCTATTTTCATAAAACTCACTTTTAATAACTTTAGCATATAATTTAGAAATGCATATTTAGGAACGATTCAAATATAATACCAAGGATTTTTGTTGCCAAGAATGATTATTTGGGGAAATGGAACTATAGAGCAATTCCCGAACTGAAAATTTGAAGTTATATTTTATCATTCCTTAATTAACTGAATTTTATCATTCCTTAATTAGCTGATTCCGGCTGTCTTTCAGCCAGTTTTTGATTATAGCTTTATTCGTTTCGGGCTATTTTTATTGATCGATGATTATTGCGACCATTTGTCGGTTGTCTAGTTACTCATTTATATATATTCATTCAAAATGATGACACATATGTCCTTCGAAGAGGCAATAAAAGCTCTGGATTCCGGTATTATTATTGATATTGAAGTTACCCCGGGTTCCAGGTCACTTTCCATTCCCAGCGGCTATAATGAATGGCGCAAGAGAATCGAAGTAAAACTTACAAAAAACGCCCAGAAAGGAAAAGCAAATGAACAACTTATTGAGAGCCTCGCCAAACTCTTCGGGATCAGCAGTTCGGATATCCAGATAAACAGCGGAGCTACAAGCAGCAAGAAGTCCTTACTGGTAAAAGGGGTTTCCTATCAACGGGCAGTTTCGGTTTTTGGAGCCCTTTTAAAAGGATAAAGACAGGACTGCAGGAAACGGCTTTCAAATTATACCTATTGTTTAACGAAAAAGGTTGCAGAGTAACGTGACTGATATTGAAATATATAGAAAACGGCTGGAAAGGATAGAAGAACTGATCGCAGAACTTTCAGAGCACTCTAAAAGAGGGGCAGTGATTATTGTTGAAGGAAAAAGAGATATTATTTCCATGAAGCGACTCGGTATTGAAGGCAGCTTTGAACTTGCAACCCACCAATCTCTTTTTAATTTTTCAGAGAGAATCGCGAAACTCGGCTGCGAGGTAATCATACTCACTGACTGGGATCGGAGAGGTGACCTGCTTGCCGTCAAACTTTCAGAATACTTTGATAACTTTGGAGTAAAGCCTGAACTCCAGATCCGGAATAAACTGAAACTATTAACGCAGAAAGAAATTAAAGATGTGGAAAGCCTGTATACTTACATTTCCAAGCTAAGGTCAAAGACGGGCTCATCTTTCGATCAGGAATATGGAATATGAGACTCGAAACTAATGGACCACCTGATCACTCCAAAAGTATCAACCAATCAAAAAGAGGAAAACTGATCTAGAAGGGAAAACTGTATAATAAAAATGATAATTAGATGGAATAGAACCTGGACAAAAATCCTGCAAAAAATCAGCTATATAATTCTGCAAAAAATCAGCTATATAAGTCTGCAAAAAATCAGCTATATAAAAAAGAGAGTTTCCTTTTTCTCGACCTATTTCAGAAAAAGAAAAAAATAAAAGTTAATTTGTATTCTAGCCTTAAAAAGAGGAAGTATTATTCTTTATGCATTGGATTGGATGATTCTGCGTTATCCGGAATCAGATCCATACTTTGCGGGTTTTTTTGATGATTGAATGTCCTGTCAAATTCCGGATATTTTTGAAATTTGCCAGCCAGCTCTTCAAACATTTTATGCCTTGGACTGATAATAATTATATGCGCAGGGGGATGAATTTTCTTCAACCTGCTAATAGCCGCTCCAGCGTGATTATTCAACTCCACAAGGGCTGCAGAGTTGCATTTTGACTTGAGTGATACACCCATTACATTTACAAGAAGCTCATCAGCATAGTTTGGTTCAATACATTTCGGAGTCGCTGAAAATTGAATATGTCCGTATCGTTCTAGGTCATGTAATGCTATTTTTACTTTATCCGAGTCGTCTGCCCGGACTAACGCGAATGATTTCATTTTTTACACACCACCAATCAACTGAAGTTATCCCCATTTCGATATAGATCTACCCCTATAATAAACTTTGTTTATGAAACGGCTTAGTGGATGACCATGATTTTCCAGGCGGATATGGCATCCTCATCATATATAATAATGTTAAATAATAATGTTAAAAATGGCCAGTTTCGAGGCCTTAATATTTGTCCGCCTTCCTTCTTTGCAAAATATGCTCAAAAATTACAGGGGTTTCTACAATTTCTTTTTTCAAGATATCGTATGCGCTTCCATGAAATGAAGCCGCATATTCTATAGTTATATGCATCGTATATATATTCGTTTTGAAATAATATTTTGATAACAGGAGAACTTTACCTTAAATCCTATTTAGTTGAGTTATTTAAGAAACGAGTTTTTTTATTTTTAGTAATATAATATTCTCTTGTTGGTCCTGTAAACTACATTTTTTAATTCCCAATTTCAGCATGAATGGAGATATTTCTCCGGGCTAATTATGAAATCAGGAAATATTCCAGCTTCAAGCGGATTTATATAAACCCCATAAATATCGTTATAAATTGAATAAAAGAAGAATGATATAAACATAACTATTTGATTCTGTCACAGGGACCAAAAATTACTTCGCTAAATGGTATCTTTTATTTAGAACCTTGCCATATCATATACCGAGACGGCATACAAAAATATTTATCATAGGACTCTCTTGATTCTTTTTTCATCTCCATGCATGAAAAAAAATCAAATATTCTATTGATTTAGTTCTTCCTCTTATAATCTCAATAAATTACATTTTAAGTATTATATCTTAAGTAGATCTTTGACCCGGTAAGTCTGGTTCAATAAATTGGATTCGGTTAAAGAGCATGTTACCAGCTTATCCTGTTGAAGCGTTCAGGGTTATTACATAAAGACGGTGAATATATGGCTAAAGATATTGAAACTAAAGTGATTAAGGCAAAAAAAGCTTCAATTGAGCTTTCCGATGTAAGCGAAGAGGTAAAAAACAGGGCTCTTGAGGCTATGGCAGAAGCTCTGGATAGAGAAAGAAAATCTATCCTTGAGGCAAATTTAAAGGACCTTGAATATGCAGCCGGACTAAAAACCGCCGGGAAGCTCACCCAGGCCCTTGTAGATAGGCTTAAGGTCACTGACTCAAAGGTCGACGGGATGATCGCAGGAATCAGGGATGTAATAAGGCTCAAAGACCCTGTAGGGGATACTCTTTCCACACTCGAACTGGACAATGATCTGGTCCTCTATCAGGTTAGCTGCCCTATAGGCCTGATAGGAGTAATTTTTGAATCCCGGCCTGATGTGGTGCCTCAGGTAATGTCTCTTTGTCTGAAGAGCGGAAATGCAACTATTTTCAAAGGCGGAAGTGAAGCCAGGGAGTCAAACCGCACAATTTTCGAAATTCTTGTAAAAGCCATAGAATCCACCGAGGGTATGCCGAAAGGAGCCTTCCAGCTAATGGAAACCAGAGAAGAGATCATGAGCCTTCTAAGCCTTGATGCGTATGTAGATCTCCTCATCCCCAGAGGCTCCAATGAGTTTGTCAAGTTCATTCAGGATAATACAAAAATCCCGGTACTCGGGCACACAAGCGGGATCTGCCATATCTATGTAGATGAGTTTGCAGATCTGGACACAGCCTGGAAGGTCTGTTTTGATGCTAAGGTCCAGTACCCTGCAGTATGCAACGCTATTGAAACTCTTCTTATAAACCGCGGGATTGCGGAAGCTTTCCTCCTGAAGATGGCAGAAATGTACATAGAGGCCGGAGTGCAACTGCGCTGTGACGAGGACAGCTATTCTCTGCTTGCAGAAAAGGGGCTTTCTCCTCTCTCAAGGGCTACCGAAGAGGACTGGAGTCTTGAATATAACGACCTTATCCTTTCAATAAAGCTCGTAGATACCATAAAAGAAGCAATTGGCCATATAAACACCTTCGGCTCCCACCACACCGATGGAATAATCACGGAAAATGCTTCCAGGAGAAAAGAGTTCATAGGGCTTGTTGACTCTTCAAGCGTTATGGTGAACGCCTCTACCCGTTTTGCGGACGGCTACCGTTATGGAAAAGGCGCGGAGGTAGGAATCAGTACGAACAAGATTCACTCCCGTGGACCTGTTGGCATGGAAGGGCTGCTGATTTACAAGTATATTCTTATGGGTAAAGGTCAGGTTGTTGCCGACTATGCAGGAGAAAACGCAAAACCCTATACTCACAGGAAGCTTGACCTTAAGTTCAAGGATGTGAATTAATACATCCTTGAATATTTATGATATGTTTATATATTTGAATTGAAATACCAGCGCAGGTTAAGTGCAAAAACCGGAAATCCCGGCTGCGGCTGAGATCGTCTGCAGCCATTTTCCAAATAACCTTAAGAGGCACTTCCATTGACAGATAGAGAACAATTCTTCCGTGATGTTAATAAAATCGTTATTAAGATTGGAACTTCTTCGATCACCAGAAAAGGCTGTGACCATACAAAGGAAAACTGCAACATTGACCCGGCCTTCATGGAAAGCATCGCAGCTCAGGTATCCGAGCTGCGAAAACAGGGAAAAGAAGTAATCCTTGTAAGTTCGGGAGCAATAGGCGTCGGGCTTAACGAGATGGGCATAGCCCCTAAACCCCGTGAGATCCCTATAAGACAGGCAGCTGCAGCTGTGGGGCAGAGCATACTGATGCAGGACTGGATCAAGGCTTTTTCCAGGTACGGGATGAAAGTAGCCCAGATACTTCTTACCTACGAATTCTATTCCGATCGCGTAACCTACCTTAACCTGAGAAACAGCATTTCAACCCTTCTGGAGTATGGTGTCGTCCCGATAATAAACGAAAACGACTGTACCTGTACAAACGAGATTGAAGCAATATTCGGGGACAATGACAAACTCTCTGCAATGGTTGCAAGCAAAATTGATGCCGATCTACTGATCATCCTTTCGGACATTGACGGCCTCTTTGACAAGAACCCAAAAACGCATAGTGATGCAAGACTGCTGACCCTCGTAAAAAAGATCACACCTGAAATTGAGAGCTACGGGGGTGACCCTACAAGCTTCAAGGGTGTGGGGGGAATGCGGACCAAGATAAAAGCTGCAAAGATCTGCAGCATGGCAGGCTGCTATGTCGTAATCGCAAACAGTGAAATAGAGGATATTATCCTGAAGATTCTCTCCGGAGAAGATATCGGAACCCTCTTCCTTGCTGAAAGGCATATTCAGAAAAACCGCGCCCGCTGGATTATTCTTGCCAGGGCCTCAGGAACTGTCCGTGTGGACGCCGGGGCGAAAGCTGCTGTTCTGGGAAAAAACAGCCTCCTTCCGGCAGGCATTGTGGGTATTGAGGGAACTTTTGATAGGGGAGACGTCGTGAAACTCGAGTGTGAAGGCAGGGTCTTTGCAAAAGGAATCACAGACTATAACTCCGAAGAACTTATCAAAATCAAAGGAGCCCACACAGATCAAATTGAAAATATTCTGGGCCATAATAATTATGATAATGTTATAAAGAAAGAAAATATCGGCATACTGGAAGAGTTAAACTAAATCCATCGGGCTCAGGAAGATTTCCCGGATCTCCTCTGGTTCTGGAAACAGTATTATCGATCCTTGGAGTCTAACCGGTGCTATTGAGTTTCCGAAGCTTCAACAGGCAATAAATGCAGGTATGCTTTGAAATTAACCTCTTGCAGGTGAGCTTCGGAACCAGTTCATTTCAAATTTAAAGTTAATTTACAATTATTTTCTGGAAATAAGGAGATTTCATATATGACAGATCAAAAAATAGGATTCATAGGAGCAGGAAAAATGGGCTCTGCTCTCATGCAGGGCATCATTAAAGCCGGAATCGTAAAGCCTGAAAATATAGGTGCAAGTGATGTATACGAGCCCTTTTTGAAAGAGCTGCAGGCAAAACTGGGAATCAGGGTGTCAACGAACAACGCTGATATCGTCCGGGATTCGGATATTCTTATCCTTGCAGTAAAACCCCAGACCCTGGGCTCGGTGCTCGCAAATATGAGGAATGATATAACTTCAGAAAAACTCTTAATATCAATTGCTGCAGGAGTACCTATCTCCACCTACGAAGCTGCTCTCCTCGAAGGCACCAGGGTTGTGCGCGTGATGCCAAACATAGCAGCAACAGTTTCTGAAGCTGCTTCAGGAATTTCCCCAGGAAAGAATGCCACTCCTGAGGATCTGAAAGCTGCCCTTGAGATCTTTTCTGCGGTTGGCACAGCCGTCCAGGTGCCGGAATCTCTGATGGATGCAGTTACAGGGCTTTCGGGCAGCGGACCTGCGTTCATTTTCCCGGTTATTGAAGCAATGGCTGATGGGGCTGTCCTTGAGGGGATGGATAGAAAGAGCGCCCTTGCTCTTGCAGCCCAGACTGTGCTCGGAGCCGCAAAAATGGTGCTTGAAACAGGCATGCACCCCGGAGAACTCAAAGATATGGTTACCTCTCCTGCCGGAACTACTATTCAGGGGGTTCACGCCCTTGAAGAAGCCGGAATCAGGGCTGCCTTTATGAATGCCGTTATAAGGGCAAGTGAACGCTCAAAGGAACTCGGGAAAAAATAAAATCCGATTCCTCCCTTCTCTTTAATTTTATATAATTTATTTTCTTTTTTATAAATTTTCAAAACTTAAATTTATTTAGATAAAATTGGGTTTCAAGACACTTTTTTCTTATTTCTGCTTGACCTTTTTCCTGCTATTTACCTCTAATTTTCTTCCGATAGTTCATGATCAATGATTACAAATATAGGTGAATTTTATATATCAGTGGTTTCAATATTACTTTCTACCTGACAATTAAGCCGAGCATACGTGACTGAGGTTGACGGGGGTCATACTTCATATCTCATGCATGACTTTCAATTATGGAATAATTCGTAATTCTAAGGCCTGGTGATATACTCTTAAGGCTGAATTTATTCCATAACTATTACTCTTAAGGCTGAATTTATTCCGTAACTATTACTCTTAAGGCTGAATTTATTCCATAACTATTATGGATGTCAGGAATGAATACTAAAGACAAATGGGAATGGACAAAAATCAGAAATCGCGATGAATTGTGGTGAAACGGAGTTTTGGACCTTCTTCGTTCGCCATAGGAGGAATCTTTTATGGGGGTAAGAGGTTCCTCTTCAAATTCTTTTAATTTAATCCTTGCCTAAACCCTTACTCTCTGCGAGATTACGATTTAAAAAAGGTAACGATTTAAAAAAGGTAATTATTCAGGGTATAGTTACGAAAAAAGTATTGAAAGATTCCTGTGTAAGGAAAATCTTTTTCAGAGTTAGGAAACTCTTTTTCAGAGTTAGGAAACTCTTTTTCAGAGTTTCAGGATTCCCAGGTCAAGGCTCAGGGACAGGGCAATTGCTATTACTGAGAACACTGAAATTACAAGGTAATTTGCACGCTCTTTTGATACGGAAAGGCTCCATAGCAGATATTCCATTCCTTCAAGATCTTTTTCTGAAAGTTTCTGTCTGGCCCTTACCTTTTCAAGCAGGCTCAGGTCTTTAACCACACTAAACCTTCGTTTTGCAATATGGTATCTGTGTGTGAAGAACCAGAGGTAACCTGCGACTCCAAGATACCATATTGCCTTTCCCCAGAAAACACTGTAGTGGTCAGCTATGATTATACCCCTTAGCAGGATTGCGGAAACCAGTCCTACCCAGAAATATAAATTAATTACAGGCATGCTGTATCCGCGGGGAATCTCAAAGGTAGGAGTTTCGGATTTGAATTCGGTCATCATGGTATCTTGCCTTATTCCTTGAATCGTTTCAGTATTTGAGAATTAATTAGGTTAAAATGGAAAAAAAGAGGTGCCTGGTTAAAGAGCATCTCCATTCCGTTCTCCGGTTCTTATCCGAACTACGGTTTCAATAGGTATTACGAAGATTTTTCCATCTCCTATTTCTCCAGTATAGGCCGTGCTCTGGATCAACTGTATGATTTCTTCGACCTTATCTTCCGCCACAACTACTTCGACTTTGGTTTTTGGAAGAAGGTCCACGCAGTATTTTTTGCCTCTCCATTGCTGCACGATCCCTTTTTGCTGGCCACGCCCTTTAACATCGATAACTGTCAGGCTTGGAAAACCGGCCTCTTCCAGGGCATCCTTTACCTGATGCAGTTTCAGGGGTTTTATGATTGCTTCTACCTTGCATATTTTAGCCATGTTATTCCTCCCTCATCAGGTACTCAGGGTATGCTCTGATTCCGTGTTCGCAAATATCCAGACCCATAATTTCTTCTTCTGCAGATACCCGAAGTCCTATTACGGCATCGAGGATCTTGAAGATAATGAACGAGAGCCCGAAGCCCCAGACAATGGTTGCTATAACTGCTACCAGCTGGATCAGAAGCAAGCTGATTCCTCCTCCGTAGAAGAGTCCGGGAACTGCAGCAGCGTACGAAGCGTCTGCAAGGATTCCGTTTCCAATTCCTATAGAGAAAAGCCCGACCGAAATCAGTCCCCAGCTTCCACAGTATCCGTGTACAGCAATTGCACCTACAGGATCGTCCAGTTTTAGTCTGTTTTCATTGAACATGACACCGGCATAGATAATTACTCCGGCAATGGCCCCGATTAACAGAGCTGCCAAGTTTGAGACCGAACCACAGGGAGCAGTAATTGCTACAAGCCCGCCAAGAAGCCCGTTTGCACTCAGCGAAGGATCTGGTTTTCCGGTCGTCATCCAGGTGATAGCCATGGTCACGACTGCGCCGGCAGCACCTGCCAGGAAGGTGTTGGCTATTACAAGGTTCATGTAAGCATCGTTTCCACTAAGGGTACTTCCACCGTTGAATCCTATCCATCCGAGTGCAAGGATAAGAGTTCCCAGGAAAGCAAAGGTAAGGTTGTGACCCGGAATCGGCACAGCTTTTCCATCTCTGAATTTACCTATCCTTGCACCCACCAGAAGCACACCTGCAAGAGCTGAATATCCTCCAATTGAATGCACAACTCCGGAACCGGCAAAGTCATGATGAGCTACTCCGATTGCTTTTACGATCGGGCTTTCGGCTCCGCTCAGGAGGGCAAGGTCAGAGCCGCTCCATACCCAGTGACCATACACAGGGTAGATTACAGCTACCATCAGGATGCAATATACAAGGTATGCCTTGAAGTTAGTCCTCTCAGCCATTGCTCCCGAAACTATGGTAGCTCCCGTGGCTGCGAAAACCATCTGGAAGAACCAGGAGTTCCACGTTGCATTGTCCGCACCTGCAAGGAAGAACTGGTTCGTTCCTACAAGTCCTGCTGCGTCAGCTCCATACATTACTCCCCAGCCTACAGCCCAGTAGATCAGGATCCCGAGAATTACCGTCATGAAGTTTTTCATCAGGATATTAGCCGTATTTTTACTTCTCGTAAGCCCGGTTTCTACCAGAGAGAAACCTGCGTGCATGAAGAATACCAGTCCGCTTGCCAGAAGTAGCCATACGAATGTAAGTGAAGTTTGTAATCCTTCAATAGCTTCTGCATTTTCCTCTGCCGTTGAAGCAAATGCCGGTGAGGACAGCGCTATAAGTATCATACAAATAATTATCAGTAATTTCCCTATTTTTTGTATATTTTTCAACATACTGTTCTTTTGCCTCCCTGTATTTGGCCGGCTACCGGTAAGTGCTTGTCTACTTTTAGATATTTAAATATTTCGCTAAGGTATTTAATTCATAATTTGGCAACTATCCAGCCCACCAAAAATCAGTTGTTTGACGTCGATTTAGACGTAATAGACACATCTGGTAACTAACTAATGAAAAAAGAAAAACCGAATCTATCGCCAACAATTAAAGAAAATAAGCTCACTGAAATTTGCCCATTGAATCATAATGAAGATGACTATTGACGTTGTTTTACCCAGGCTGGATAGTTATCATTATTTTGGTAATTAAATACAAGCTGCTTATGCATCTGACTTAAAAATATAATCATAGCTGGATTTTTGGACCGGCATGAGATTAATAACCAAGCTCTAGTTCAATTATTTCAGTACTAGAATTGATTTGTATTCGGTTAACAAATAACCACAAGTCTGTGTAGCAAATAAATAGCATTATTTAATACAGTAAAAACCAGCCTGCATGTAAGAATACCAGAACAACTCCACGGTCTTGAATCCTGTTTCTCTCAGCAGCTTCAAATGTTCTTCAACAGTTAGGGGAAAATACTCAGTATCAAAACGCTCAAGATACCTCTCTACTTCTTCCTCACTCCTGCCGTGAGCTAACTGAAAGTTGCCCCAGTATCGTTTTCCTATGGTGATGCCATCTTCTGTCAGCGGCCTGATGTTCTCGAAGGTGACGTAAACTCCACTTTCTTGTAGCAGATTATAACACATGCTGATGGCTTTTGCCCTGCCCTCGCGGCTAAGGTAGTGATGGCACTGTATAGCAGTTATAACATCCGGTTTTCCTCTAATTCCTGAGAGTCCGGAGAGAATTCCTGGGTAGGTGAAGCTCTCAGAAATTCCAGCCTTCCGGCAGGGCGGGATGATAGTTTTTCCTTTGCCTGGCCCAGCATACCTTCCGAAGGATCAAGTAAAAGGAATTTTGTATTGGGAAATTCCTCAATTGCCTTATTTACCAGGGACCCTGTTCCACATCCGGTATCCATCCATACCTTCGGGCTGAATGGCAGCGATTTGATGAAGTTGATAGTTTCCTGATGAAAAGATGAGTAGTAAGGAAGAATGCCGGATATCCGGGCATCGTAATCCTCTGGAAGATGAGGAGTAGCGTTCTGGGTAGGTTTTGCAGGAGTCATAACAGCAGGATCCACTTTCACTCACGATCTAATTGAAGATTATTTCTCTACGTTTCAGAAACTAAGGTAATTAATTGTTTTCCTAAAAAGAGTACGTCCAATTTTTCATCCAAATCAATTTTACCTGGCACTCCATTTTCAAACCCGGATTTCTCCGAATTTCTCAGGGTAAAAATAAAAAATCGCTTTCTATCTCTGAATTTAATGTTCACAGTGACAAGCAATTCCTTTTATCTGATGTTCGGTATACCTAAATTATAATCAGCTTTAACATAGCCAATTTATTGCACTTAATTATCAAATTGCAATAAACCCAATATTAAAAACAAATATAAAAAGGAGTCATTTTCATCATGCATTACAGCCTTGGGATTGATGCGGGGGGCACTTACACCGATGCGGTGCTCGTAAGGGACTCGGATGGAGAAATTATAGACTCAAATAAAGCCCTGACGACCTATCCCGATCCTCTTGCCGGCATCAAAAATGTAGTTGATGGGCTTAATCCGGGATATCTTGAAAACGTAAAGCTGGTTTCGGTCTCCACCACGCTGTCCACAAATACCATACTTGAAGGGACCGGTTTTCCCGTAGCCCTGATCCTCATAGGGGACCACCCTCTTGAAAAAGAACTGCCAACAGGGCACGTGCTCTTTGCCAGAGGGGGACACAACCACAACGGAGAAGAGGTTTTTCCCCTGGAGCTTGAAGTCATCGAGAAATTTGCGCTGAGCGTGAAGGACAAAGTATCAGCTTTTGCCATATCTTCCTATTTCAGCACACGTAACCCTGAACATGAGCTTGAAGCAAGAGACTCCATACTTAAGTTAACAGGGCTGCCTGCGGTTTGTGGGCATGAACTCTCACAGGAACTGGGAGCCTACGAAAGGGCGGTTACAGCTTTCCTGAATGCCCAGCTGATCCCCATAACAAGACAGTTTGTACAGTCCATTATTACAGATATAAGAATACGGGGAATTAATGCACAGCTCCTTATGCTCAAATGTGACGGTTCGGTGGTGGGGATAAAAGATGCCCTGCAAAAACCAATCGAAACTATATTTTCAGGCCCTGCAGCAAGCCTCGTAGGTGCCTCTTACCTTTCAGGACTGAAGACCTGCGCGGTTGTGGATGTGGGAGGAACAAGTACCGATATCTCCTCAATCTGTATGGGAGTCCCTGACCTGAGTGATGAAGGAGCAGTTGTTGGCGGCTGGAAAACAAGGATCCGGGCAATCAGGATGGAGACAACAGCTACAGGCGGAGACAGCCATATCTGGACCGTGAACAGAGAACTTTTCCTCGGGCCAAGGAGAGTCATACCCCTCGCAGTAGCTGCAGTGAAGTATCAGGGGTTTCTGAATAACCTGAAAAGGACACCCATGCCTTCCAGAGAAGACCTGGGGGAAAACATCCAGCCCACAAAGTTTTTTGTCAGGTCAGGCTACCCGGCAGGCGAACTGAGCAAAGCCGAAGCCGAAGTGCTCGGAGCAATCGGAGAAGAACCGGTTTCCGTGCATGAAATCAAAACCCTTCTCAGAAAAGACCTTCATCCTCAGACCCTGGACTCCCTTATTAAAAAGCGCCTTGTCCAGGCAATTGGCTTTACGCCAACCGATGCTTTGCATGTGCTCGGAAATTATACCGCCTGGAATGAAGAAGCCTCCCGAATAGGAGCTGAACGACTTGCAAGGCTCATGCGCATGGCTCCCGGAGAATTCTGCACTGCTGTAAAAAAGAAGGTTGCAAGGAACATGGCACTTCACCTCCTCTCATATATCCTGCAAGGAGTGCCATACACAGCCATTGAAAAAATCCTGGACGGAAACTACCCCGCAAAGTTCAAGCTTGGAACCCCGGTTGTCCTGCTCGGAGGCCCGGTCCGGGCGTACCGGGAAGAGTTAAAAGAAATCATCGACGCCGAGATCCTGATCCCCGAACACGCTGAAGTAGGAAATGCAGTAGGAGCTCTTGCAGGAAAAGGCATCAAAAGAGTGGAAATTCTGATCAGGCCTGCAAGCCTGATGGTACCTGAAACGGATTTCCTTGTATTTGCACCCGGCAGCAGGCTGAGGTTCGATTTATATGCAGAAGCCCTGAACGCAGCAACAGAACTCGGAAAAAAGATTGTTGCAGACTATATGAAAGACTGCGGCCTCAGCGGAAACCAGGTTGAAATTTCCATTGAAAAAAAGACCATCTCGCCTGACGGCTGGAACCATCCCCCGATGGAGACAAATCTACTGGTAATGGGAGTAGGAATGCGAGGGCTGCCTGCCTGAAACAAATCCTTCAGATTTCAGACTCTTCTTCTTCTCGTTCCTTTATTTCTTATTTTGAAGACCGGAAGACCAGAATAATAGATAAGATAGGTAAGGATTGAATCCATAGATAAATTAGTATACCCGAATATTTTCTAAGATCAGGCCATTATTAGATAGGAGAATAAACATGAAGATCCTGCTGATAGCCGATATCCACGCAAACCTTGAAGCCCTCCGGACAGTCCTTGATGTTCCGCATGACAGGGCAATCTGCCTGGGAGACATAGTGGACTACGGGCCTGACCCGGACAAATGTATAGATTTCCTGCAAAAAAAGAACATTCCAACCATAAGAGGAAACCACGATAATGCCGTAGCCTTTAAGATGGACTGCCAGTGCGGGTATAAGTACAAGCACCTCTCAATCGCGACCCGGGAGTATACCTGGGGAGTCCTTGACGACTTACGGATGGAGTACCTGCAGAAGCTTCCTCTCGTCATCAAGGAAGAAATCAACGGAAAGAAGCTCTTTTTAACCCACGCGAGCCCCCGCTCCATGTTCGAGTACATAAAGCCTGAGACTCCGGACGAAGATATCCTGGCAATGATTGCAGACCCGATGGAACCTGTTGATGCCGAATTCCTCGTAGTCGGACACTCCCATATTCCAATGAGCCGGAAACTGGAAGACCTGACAATTATAAACCCGGGATCAGTGGGCCAGCCGAGAGACGGGGACACCCGGGCAGGCTGTGCGGTTTTCGATACCGAAACAGGAGATGTGGAATTCTTCCGCCTGGAGTATGATATCGATGCAGTCTGCGCAAAAATAGAAGAACGGATGCCATATGCAGAAGAACTAACAGGTATTCTTAAGCGGGGATACTGAAAATCAAGAATTCAGGTATCCCTTATCGCACGTATGATTTTTTCGACATATTCGGGCTTCACATCCGAAGGCCTGGTTTTTTCAATCCCGAGTTCCGTAACCAGCATGTAGAGATCTGCCTTCAGGCCGGCTTCATCGAGTTTTTTCGTAGCACAGCGGTCCGTGCAGCCGTCAAGGGCAAGAATTCGGAAGCCTTCGGAGGCTGCATCTTCTACCATGTCGACCCCTTTGTGAGCAGCTGCAGCCCTGTACATATCCGGCCTCCTGAAAGCGAGAGTAGAAGCTGCCTGCATTGTAAGTTTTCCGGTATTCGAAAGACCTGAACAGGCAAAAATAAGGATATTCTTCCTTCTTCCGACTGTGCTTTCCTTTTCTTTTGCCCTGTCAGGCAGAAGCTCATTATTTGTCATTCTTGCAGATCCCATGCATATTACAAATTATAATAAAAAATGGTTTCAAAAAATATTGAAATTAAAATTTACGTGAGACCTGATATAATTTACGATATTTTGCCAGCCTGACAGACCCATCTGACAGTAGAATGTACTGAAAAGATAAGGAAAGATCAGGAGCGATCAATCAATCAATCTCAAGTTCCATAATCTCAACGTTCAGGTTTGCAATCTCAAGGATTGCAACCGTGGCTTTTCCTGAAAGCACCCCTGAGCATTCCCCGGGATTTATCACCGGCGTCCCATCGATCATTTTGACGCCCGGGTCGTGGGTGTGGCCCCGGACCACCACGTCAAAATCCCCTGATCTGGCAAGGGCTTTGACCAGCGCCTCATTTGTCCCATGCAGGAGGGCGATATGTAGCCCGTCGATTGTCAGGTCCCCAAACTCCCCGCAGGAGACGGCCCCTATTTCATCAAACCATTTTGTTAGGGTTACTTTATCTCCATCGTTATTCCCGAAGACAAAATAGAGTTTTGGACTTAGTTCTTTAAAGGCCCTTGCCGTGAAAGGAGAGACAACATCCCCTGCGTGCAGCACCGCTTTTACCTGTTTTTTGTTGAAGAACTCCACAGCTTTCCGGATAGCTGTCAGGTTATCGTGCGAATCCGAAATGATCCCTATCAAATAATCCCACCTCTGTTAATATTAGATGTCCTAAATATTTAATACATGCCCCGGGGTTCTCCGAAAGGAAGATTCTCCAGCCAGAAAGTCAGCTATTTTTAAATATAAGTTATAGGTATTATCAAGGTAATCCCTGAAGAATACTATGAGCACCCTGTGAGAGTAACAAATAAAGGGGAATTTTCCATAAAAATAGAGTTAGTGAATCGGAATGAAAGCTATAACCCTCCTGAGCAGTGGACTTGATTCTGTTGCAGCTCTTGCGATTGCAGCTGAGAGCCTGGAAATTGAGATGGCGCTTACCTTTGATTACGGGCAGCGGGCCTGTGAGCGGGAAATCGAGTACTCCCGAAAGGTCTGCGAACATTTCGGAATAGAACACAAGGTAATCAAGCTGGACTGGCTTGCAGAAATAACACACACATCCCTCGTAAACAGGGATGAAGACGTTCCTTCTCTGTCCTTTGAAGACATTGATGAAACTGCTCCTGCTACAATTACCGAAGCTTCTGCAAAGGCTGTCTGGGTCCCGAACAGGAATGGGGCCATGTTGAATATTGCAGGAAGCTTTGCCGAAAGCAGGGGTTGTGACTACCTGATAGTAGGTTTCAATGGAGAAGAAGCCGGGACCTTCCCTGATAATTCCCTGGATTACGTACAGGCAATGGACCATGCCTTTTCTTATTCTACTCAGAATGGAGTCCGGGTACTGGCCCCCCTGATCAAACTCGGAAAAACTGAGATCTTAAGAAGGGCTCTTGAAGTAAAGGCTCCCCTGGAATACAGCTGGAGCTGCTACCACGGTGGAGAAACTCCCTGTGGGGAGTGTGAAAGCTGTATGCGAAGAGCCAGAGCATTCAAAAATGCAGGTGTAAAAGACCCGCTCCTGGAAAGGCCTGGGATCTAAATCAGAAAAATCGTCCGGAGCAGGAACAGATACGATACTGAATAGAATACAATAGAATACGTTAAAGAAAGAATTGCAGAGAGAGTTCCATGAAGTGCATTATAATACCCGAAAAACTTGACTATGACGGGAGCCAGATTTCTTCCCTCTGGGCATACAACAGCTTTGGAGTGAAGGAAGACTCGATTATTGGTTTCAGAGGTGTATGTGACGTAAAAATCGAGCACATGATTGACCTCGAAGACCGTAGGGCAAACGAGTCTATCTGGTCCGAAGACATGGTGAGTTTTATTATAGAACATTTCGATTCTACTGACCTGAAATTGATTTATGCACGTCAGCGCTTTTTTACCGCCCTTGTAAGGGAACACCTTGCCGGATTGGGAGTCCACACAGCAAGAGAAGGAGATGACCTTTTCATCAAAGGTAAAAAATTGACCGTATCAATTGCCAGTACCTCGGCTGTTTCCCAGAAGATCCACTTCGGCATCAATGTCTCCCACGAAGTATATGGAAACCTGAGAGAAGCCGGAATAGGGGACGATGAAGGCATTGTGCGGTTCATGCAGGAAATCGGGGAAGCTTACGTAAGGGAATTCGAGGACATAGAAAAGGACCTCAGGAAATCCCGGCCTCTCGGAGTGGTATAAATGCCCTCTTCAGACAGGGAATCTGCTCACATAAAAGAGATTTTCTGCTCTGTGCAGGGAGAAGGCCCGTACGTTGGCACAAGGCAGGCTTTTGTCCGATTTTCAGGCTGCAACCTTAATTGCAACTACTGTGATACGGCCTTTGAAAACTCTGGGACATGCGATTATGAAAAAGTCGAGGGAAGTGGAATTTTCGAAAAGGTTCCAAATCCTGTAAGTGTAGAAAATCTGGAATCCATGCTGCAGCCTTTCAATAGACTCCATTCTGTATCCCTTACAGGAGGAGAGCCTCTCCTGCATGCAGATTTTATAGAAAAACTGAACCTCTCCGTGCCTCTGTACCTGGAATCCAATATGACTCTGCCGGAGCAGGCGAGGAAGCTGCGTGAAAACATCTCATATGTTGCAGGGGACTTTAAACTTCCGGAAGCTCTCAGGGAAATTTCCCCTGAAACCCGTGAAGTGCATGTGGAAAATACGATCGAGTGTTTCAGGCTCCTGAGAAAAAACAGTTCAAGAGACTGCTTTTGCAAGATTGTTGTAGGCAGGGACACAAAACCCGAAACTGTGTTTCTGGCTGCAGAAGCAATAGCCCCCTATGTATCCTGTATAATACTCCAGCCCGAAACGCCAGTTGGCAGTGCAGTAAGGACACCAGGGTTTACACAGGCATCTGTGCAGGCCATTATAGAACTGCAGAAAACCCTGCTTGAACTGACCGATACGCGCATCATTCCCCAGACCCACAGGATGTGGGGGTGCTTATAACCACAAAAGAGGATCAGATAAAGCGTAAAATAACAGTCAAAACGTAAAATAAGAAACGATAGACAGCAAGCGATTAAATGGCAAGAGCAGTTAAATCAAAAAGGGGTGAATAAAATGACAAATATGAGATTGGGAATTATTGATTATATCGACAGCGCCCATTACCTCCCAGGGCACGGGAAATGCGGACGAGTACATGGACATACATACAAAATAGAGGTAGTGGTAGAAGGAGAAGTAAGGGAAAACGGGATGGTAATTGATTTTTATGACCTGAAAAAAGGCATCAAGGAAACCCTTCAGGAATATGACCATACCCTGTTAAACGACCTCATAGAGTTTCCCAGTTCCGAACATCTCTGCCAGCAGATCCATTCCCGCCTTCTGGAAAGGTTCGGCTTTTCCCTTCTGGTAAGAGTCTGGGAAGGAGAAGGTAAGTGGTGCGAGATGGACAATTTTTCGGACTGAAAAGGTGAAATAACTTATCTCAGACTCCACAATAGTTTTAAAATAGTGTTATCGAAATTACAAAAAAATTTCACAGATATTCCTAAATGATTCCAAAATGTATATCAAGGGTCTGTATCATAGGTGCTTTAGACATTCAAAAATTCCCCTTTAATGAGATCTACTTCACTTTTAAATTCCGAACGGAGGAGAATAATTTGCCAGAAAAAAACCAATCTATAGAAGAGCCCAATAACGGTCCCATACTTGGGGAGGAGCTCCTGAGAAAGATTGCCGAGCACCCCTGTTACGACAAGAAAGCTCAGCATAAATACGGGAGAATTCACCTGGCTGTGGCCCCGAAGTGCAATATCCAGTGCAACTTCTGCGTCCGAGAATTCGACTGCGTAAACGAGAGCCGGCCCGGGGTTACTAGTAAGGTCCTGACTCCGGAGGAAGCCCTTGAAAAGACAAAGCAGATCCTGGCAGAATATCCATTCATCAAGGTAGTTGCAATTGCAGGACCGGGCGACCCTCTGGCTAATGATGCGACCTTTGAGACCTTTGAACTTATAAGAAAAGAGTTCCCTGAAGTAACCCTCTGCATGAGCACAAATGGACTCCTGCTTCCCGAAAAACTGCAGGACATGTTGCGTGTGGGAGTTTCCACACTAACGGTTACGGTAAATGCAATCGACCCCGAAATCCAGGCAAAGATAGTGGACCATATAGTTTACCACGGTGAAGTCTACAGGGGAGTTGAAGCTGCAGAGATCCAGATTAAAAACCAGCTTCAGGGAATAAAAGCAGCTGTTGATGCAGGAATTGTTGTCAAGGTCAACACCGTGCTCACCCCGGGCATCAATGACAAACATGTAGTTGAGATTGCCAGAAAACTCAATGAACTCGGGGTTTACATTATGAACGTCATGCCCCTGATCAACCAGGGAGCCTTTGCAGACATTGAACCCCCTACAGCCGAAGAAAGGAAAGCCGTTCAGGAAGCCTGCGAGCCTTACGTTATGCAGATGCGCCACTGCAGGCAGTGCAGAGCCGATGCTTACGGACTCCTTGCTCAGGACATGTCGCAGATGAGCGAAGAGCGCAGAAAGGTTATAAAAATCCAGACAAAAGAAGATATGGAAAAAGCAAGAGAGATTCTGGAGAAGAACGGAAAAGAAGAAGTCTGAAAAACTGGAGAACATTCAGCTCCAGGTTAAAAATCCCTGAAAACGGGAGCGAAACTGGGAGCCTAAAAGGCGGAGTTCAAGAACTCCGCTTCTCAGACTTATTTTAAAAGCGTTACTCGAGGGTGATTGCCCCATTCGGGCAGGCATCTTCGCATGCACCGCAGTCAAGGCATTCATCTTCATCTACAACTGCAATATCATCGTCATTGAGGGAGATTGCAGCTGCAGGGCATTCATCTATACAGCTTCCACAGCCTGTGCAGGCATCTGCATCGATTTTTGCTACCATGTTTTTCACTCCTTATTTCATCGATTTGGGACTTTTATAAAGTCGGAATTATATTAGGTTGACATATTAGGATATAATAATTTAATAAAAAGCTGTCGCTTCCATTCTTCGGTACAAAGAAATAAACAGATAAAGGATAACCGAAATTATTTACTGGCCATAATATATCGCATTGCCTGGCTATTAAGGAAGAAATCGAGAGGGCAAGCATATAAATGTGGCATTGATTACCATTAGCTTATAATTAACTTATATATACTTACCATAAACTTACTATCAATTTATCAGTAACTTATCAATACCTTACCATTAGCTTATCATTAATTTATTGTTATCTTATGTTTACTGTTATCTTAGTGACAATTTTTGAAACTATCATTGATACAATTAAAAAACAAACAGGAAGCCTTTGATTGAATCTGGAAGAGCTAGCAGAAGGGATAAAGAATTTCGAAGGAGTTACCCGAAAAAAACAGATAGAGGATATAGTTTCCATCTTCGAAGCCGTCCGCCCGGAATATGGGGACGCTATCGTTGATTTCGGGGATGATGCTGCAGTGATCGATATTGGAGGAGATGACGTTATCCTCTTTGCAGCGGATGGCATCTGGGGGCGGCTGCTAGATGCAAGCCCCTGGTGGGCAGGTTACGGGGCTGTGGTCGTTAATATAAATGACATTGCAGCGATGGGTGGAAAACCCCTTGCCATGGTGGATATCGCCTCTGCAAATTCTCAGGATGCCTGCAGGGAACTGATGGAAGGGCTGGCTGAGGGAGTCAGGAAATTCGGAGTTCCTGTGGTAGGAGGGCATGTACATCCCGATACACGGTACAATTCCCTTTCCGTTGCTATTATAGGGATTGTCAAAAGAGACTGCGTAATCAGGAGTGATACTGCAAACCCTGGAGATCTGGTAATTGCAGCCTATGATATGGACGGAAAAATCGGTCCGAACTCTCCTTATAGCTGGGATACGACTTCTTTCAAAGAGCCTTCAGTGGTAAGGGAAAGCTATCTCGTAACCCAGGAAATAGCAAAGAGAAAACTTGCAACCGCTGGCAAGGACATAAGCAATCCAGGGCTAATAGGGACGCTCGGAATGCTTTGCGAGACGAGCAAGGTAGGAGCCTCAGTGGATCTGGAAAAAGTCCCCAGACCGGAGGATGTGGACTTTGAACAGTGGCTGAAAGTGCATCCTGGAACAGGCTATGTATTTACTGCAGACCCGAAAAAAGCAGAAGAGTGCGTAAATGTGTTTGAAAATGCAGGGCTCACAGCTGCAGTTATAGGAAAAATCGAAGAAGGCTCAAAACTCGATATATACGATAACACAGGCAGGGTAACTGTTTTTGACTTTTCAAAAGACAGTATTACAGGCATCGGTTCCGAATAATCGGAACCCTTCTGCATGTCTTGTACTTGTTTCAAAGAAAAAAAATATTAGTTTGCTGAAAAGTTGTTATTTTACTTATCCAGCACCTGTTTCTATTTTTTACCCCCGTTTGACCGGGCCTGTGCAGGTTTACTTATCTTCGACCCAGGCCTTCATTTCATTATAAAGAAATTCTTCTGCGGCCTGAACCTTTTCAAGAGGGCCACGAAGGACAAGAATTTCCCTTTCCTCACTGTTTACAATACCAATAGGCATCTTCCGCGTTACGGGTTCAAGACCAAATTCTTCCACGATATCGTAGATGATGGACACAACCGTTCCAGGGGGGATAATCAGATCGTAGAGCTCTTCATACTCCAGATCGGCATCTTTCTCTACATTCTCTTTATTCTTTTTGGCGATTAAATCTTCAAGGTTGAGTGTTTTGTGCATCCAGGGGTCACCTTCCTCTTTTTGTTAGGATTATGGGATATAAGTTTGTTTGCCCATCCGAATTTTGTGTGCAATTCAGTAAATTACTGATAAGTATGATCATATTTATGTTGTTTCCCAAATTTAGAGTACCCCCTACTCCTTTGAAAACCTGATTCAGAATCTAATTTTCCTCCATTGTAATAGAAGAGTATCTTTAATATTAAATTAAAGTATGAAGTATAGCAACTAAGTGTATAAAAAAATTTAAGTACAATACTGACCAATATATTAAATATAAAATAAAAGTATATAATATAAGGGTAAGAGTATTAAATTTAATACAGCAAAAATTGAAGACCTCCAATAATTGGTTTTAATCTCATTTTAAATAATAAAGGCCATGAAACATTGCTTTTAAATTTAATAAAATCCGGCAATAGAGGATGAAAAATGAACACTGCAAATAAATCCAACATAGAGGCACGAGACCTGGAACATGCTCTTCTGGAATCAATCCCGATTCCTGTAATAGCTGTAGATAAGGACTTTAATATTTTGTTTATCAACCCGGCAGGTTGTGACTGGCATAAAAAAGAATTAAAAGAAGTAAAAGGAAAAAAATGCTATGAAGTCCTTGAAGCAAAGTGTTGCAGTGTAGCTAAGTGTGGGATCAAGCAAGCAATGGACAGCGGCAAAAAATATGCAGGCCATTATGAAATTCCGTGTCAGAGAGAAACAATCAACGTAGAGATAACGGCTATGCCCTTAAAAGACGAGGAAGGAAACATTGTTGGAGGGCTCGAATATATTGCGGATATTACTAACAGAGTGAAGCTGGAAAATGACCTTCGTGTACAGACCCGGACGATTATGGAGCTTGCAACCCCTGTGATCAAAATATGGGATGGGGTCCTGTTGCTGCCTCTGGTAGGAGCAATCGATACAGCACGTGCACAGCAGATTATAGAAAACCTGCTAAATTCAATTGTGGAAAATGAAGCAGAATTGGCGATTCTGGACCTCACAGGAGTGCCGGTAGTAGACACTGCAGTTGCAAGGCATATCATCAAGGCAGTAAATGCAGCAAAAATGCTCGGGGCAAAGACGATTCTAACTGGTTTCAGCCCTGAAGTCTCACAGACCCTGGTCACACTCGGAATAGACCTGAGCAATATCACAACCTGCGGTTCACTGAAAACAGGGATCTCAAAAGCCTTCGGTATAATGGGAAAGAAAGTAGTCTCCTGTGAGAGGTAATGAAAAAATGATTCCGATATTGAAAGTGAAGGACGTTTTGCTGTCATCGATACCGGGAGACCTTACAGACAACGAGGTACTTGAATATCAGGCCCAGTTGCTGAACATGCTTGAAAAAACCGAAGCTATAGGAGTCCTGATTGATATAACAGGCATGGAGATTGTTGATTCATTTATGGCGAGAGTTATCAATGAAACAGCAAATATGGCGCAAATTATGGGGGCGAAAGTGGTACTCTGCGGCATGCAGCCTATGGTTGCTCTGACCCTTGTTGAAATGGGGCGCGAACTGATAGGTGTGCAGACAGCACTTAACCTCGGCAAGGGGATTGACAAAATACTCATTTCCACAAAAGGGAATCAGACCTCATTAAACAGTTGAAGAATTAAAAATTGTATAAATTCTTACCTGCGGGGATGTATTTTCCATACTTACCTGTACCACAGCAACAGGATAATAAGAGGAGTGGAAAATTGCAGGCAGAATCCTGGTATGGGTAAATTATGGGAAATACCAGATTAATGATGGGGGATAACCTGAGAGGGAATAAGCAATGAATAAGAAGATACCGATTAAAACCGAGAGTGATCTCCTGTTCGCAAGGCAGACAGCAAAGGAGATCATGAAGGAATTGGGGTTTGGTTCGGCAGATCAGACACGTATGGCCACGGCCATCTCTGAACTGGCCAGGAATGTCCTGAAATATGCAGGAGAAGGAAGCTGTTCCATTTGTGAAGAACAGGATGAAAGGGAAATGGGTATTAAAGTAGTTGTAGAAGACAACGGCCCCGGAATTGGGGATATTGAGCAGGCAATGGAAGACGGGTTCACTACGGGAAATGGGCTGGGGGCAGGGCTTCCGGGAGCCAGAAGGCTTGTAAACAATTTTGACATAGCATCAGAGCCAGGATATACAAAAATTACCCTGGAGATCAAAAGGGCCCGGAAATAATTTGATGTGACGCAAAAATCCTAACATAAAAAATTCATCCTCGAAATGGGGGAACCATTTAATTTGTTGAACCGGGCGCTGTGAAGATATTAGCACCTGAATCCTGCAGAAGGTAAAGTCCGGAACCAGGATAAACTGTCAAAGAGTTGGGAAAAGAGAACGGCCATTTAAGGTGGAATCAGAGGGCCTGGAACAGAGAATGGAACACATGAACATAGGTACTGCAACTCATTCTTTCTTCAACGACCCACATTGTGGAGATCAGTGTAGGTGGTGGGAAAACGAGGATAGTATCACACTATGCATGGTTGATGGCCTCGGGCATGGAATAGAGGCTGAAACGGCTGCAAAAGCAGCTATAGACTGTATATCTCGTAACCTCTGTGAACCACTGCACCATATATTTGAGAAGTGTGACAGGGAAATAAAACATACCAGAGGGACGGCAATGAGCATAGTCATTGTTGATAAAAACAATTCTACATTGACTCATGGGGGAATAGGAAATATCAATGTAGTAATAAGGGGTAGAAAAAAAATGAATTTGAGCAGTGATTGGGGTATCGTTGGGGGTGGGTACAGGAAATTAAATACAAATACTGTAGACCTGGCTGATGGTGACCTTGTGCTCATGTGGACTGACGGCATCTCAGAACGTCTTGATATTTCCGGTTATGACGAGTTCCTCTGCAGGGATGTGCAAAAACTGGCAAATCAAATACTTAGGGATCATGCAAAAGAAACAGACGATGCTACAATTCTAATCTATAACAGATATAATGAGTGATTTACCCTATGCCACTGCAAAAATTCAAACACCGATACCACATTCTTCTAAAAAATTATTTTGATGACCCTGATGAAAAATACCTTTTTGAAATAGAGAAACTCGGTAGAGAGCTGGTCCGAGAAAACATACCCCCCGAGGACCTTGCAGAGATCCATGAGGAAGCAATAGCTAGCCTTGCAGAAACTTATCCAGACGCGAAACTCATCGAATCCGCACGTTATCTTTCAACCCCTCTGATGGAAATGATGATGGCCTATGGCCTTGCCTTCAGAGAATGGATCGAAGCGTCCGAAAAAAGCAGGAAAGAACTACAGAGATATGCTGAAGAACTGGAGCAGACGAATATAGAACTAAAAAAATACTCCAAAAAACTACAGCAGAGTAAAAAACAATTTGCCACATTTATGGATAATTTGCCTGCTGCTGCATTCATAAAAGATGACGCAGGACTTGTTGTATATTCAAATAATTATCTGAATTCAAATAATTATCTGAAAGAATACTTCCGGATAGAGGAGTGGATCAGAGATGCGAGAGCTGAAGAAAAAGACAGCAGCCCAAAGACAGAAGCTCTTGTAGATCCGGAAGGAAACGAACTTTTCTACCGCACCATAAGGTTTCCGATCAATCTGGACGAAGGAGCAACAGTGTACGGAGGCCTGGGGATCGATGTAACGGATCAGATGCGGGCAGAAGAGATGATGGTTCGAGCCAAACTGGCCGCTGAAGAGGCAAACAACACCAAGTCTAAGTTTCTGGCCAACGTGAGCCATGAATTGAGGACACCTCTGAACTCTATTATTGGGTATTCGGATTTTTTGCTTGAGCAGGTGATCGGGCCGCTGAATGAGAAGCAAAGAAAGTATGTTGGCAATATTTCCATGAACGGAAAACACCAGCTGTCTCTAATCAATGATATCCTTGACCTTTCGAAGATCGAAGCAGGAAAGATGGAGCTGCGATACACAGATATATCGGTACCGGAATCGATTTGTGAGGTCGTGACAACACTCCTTCCTCTGGCATCAAAAAAGAATATCCGCCTTGAGAAAGATCTCGACCCCCAGCTCCGGGTTCTCCATGCAGACAGAGAAAAATTCAAAGAGGTCCTCTACAACCTTACAAGCAACGCAATAAAGTTCACGCCTTGTGAAGGCTCAGTGACCATCGGGGCCCAGATTGGCGGAGACTTTGCAGAAATCTCTGTAAGGGATAGTGGTGTTGGGATCTCACAGGAGGACCAGAAGAAGCTATTTAAGCCTTTCAGCCAGATAGACACCGAGGAGGCACGCACGTATCAGGGAAGCGGACTTGGACTCACCATTGTCCAGAAACTTGTTGAACTGCATGGCGGGAAAATAGGGATAGAGAGCGAAGTGGGAAAAGGCAGCACATTCATGTTCACATTACCGATTAAATGATTCGGGAAAAAAGTGAGCTGTGCCGGAACACAGTAGAAATGAAAAATTAGGTAAAAATTCTTATGAAATTTTTATGAGATTCTTTCCCCTGCACTCGGGCCGGGGGAAACACTGTATATCTCCTCTACATGGAGAAGGGCTGCACCTTTTGGTTTGAGATTTGCCATCTTGGAAGCGACCAGTCGGTAACCCCATTCATTAGAAGACCTTACTGATCAGTTCCACATTTCCTTTCATCTTGCAGGCTTTCATCGAAAGCATGTAAGTGCTGAGGGCAGCTTTCGGGTTTTCATTCAGGTTTGCTTTGGTCTTTTTCCAGAAAACGTTTGCCATGATAAGGGTCTCGTCGTTTCTTACTTTCACAAAACCCATCAAGCATACGTTTGGAACACCGTTTTTGTCTTTGGTTACAGGGAGGCAACCTGCTGATTTTCAAGCGCTTCTTTTACATTTGCAGGAAGCATTACCATATCCGGTTTCCCCTGTGATTTTTTAGTTCAATATTAGAGTAGGGCAAATACATAATTATAATTAATTTGATAATGATTAAACTAATATTCAAATAAATAGAAAGTGTTAATATAGCCTGGAATCAATGGCAATAAACAGAAAACCAGCGTTATTAGATAGATAATTAGCGAATATACCTGAAGCAAAAATACATGAAGATCAATTATGGGGGAGAAATCAACCTCTCGGGACCCTATATTTTGACTGCTTCGGATTACCAATGCGGGTTCCAGACAAAACGATTCTAAGCAAACTTTATCTGAAATGAAAATATCTTATAAGAGGATAAGCAATGCAGCAGTATAAATTAAAGCGCGGTTTTAAACCTGAAATTGATAGAATCTACTCGGCAATGCAGGAATGCTTCCCGACTGAGATCTCCCGGAACGGGGACCATATTGAAACTTCCTATGGAGCAATGTCAAAGATAACGGTCTGGATAGAAAACAAAATGCTCTTTGTGGACACTGTTTCCGATGTTACTATCAAAGATGATGAAACGATCCTGCAGACTAACAAAGCCTACCGGGAGTTTCTCTTAAAGGCTACCGGATACACGGCAAAAGAGCGGTTGAAAAATGCAAAAAAAGAAGTCGGAGAGGAATAAACTCCTTACCTCTCATTCTTATTTCAAGTTATCAATAACATCAGGCAGCCCTTACCTGGAGGTATCATTCTGGAAGTAGATTTCCTTGATAAACTGAAATGCCTCGAAATTCCCACCTGCCTTCGGGTCTGCTGTGGGACCGATGGTTCCGTAACCTTTCTCCTCGAGATCATGACCCGAAAACCGGTTAATGTAAAAACCGAGTCCCAGCACATAATCAAAGCCGATAAGGAAATGGCTGCATTTCTTGGTGTGGAAGAGGGCAGTGAGGTAAATAACAGGACAGTCCGGCTCTATGCAGGGGATACGGTATTCGTCCAGGCAAGGTCACTCTCTCCTCTGGAACGCATGCCTGCAACTATGAAGGAACAGCTAATGCGCGCAGACATCCCCATAGGCAGGATCCTGCGCAGCCACAACCTCGAGACCAGGCGCGACATGGGAGAACTCGAAGTCCTGGAAGAAGAAACCACTTTTGACGGCATTCCAGTCCTTTCCCGCTCCTATAAAATCGTCCATAACAACTATGTCCTGATGTGGATCAATGAACGCTTCCCCATCGATGAGCGCTGGAACCTTTAAAAACCTGAAATACCGGATAACAAATGCTAAGGCGTGGGTATTTTTACAGGAAAGTTCTCCAGATTTTCCAAAATAGATGTTTAGATCTTCAGACAGTCAGGGGCTTTTTCCCTGTCTGCAACCTGATCAGTCGAAACCTTTATATCTCTGGTGTGATATTTTGGAGATGCTCTTACAGCAACAGTGCCTTGGTGGCTTAGGGGTATAGCGCGTCCTTGGTAAGGACGAGGTCGCGGGTTCAAATCCCGCCCGAGGCTTAAAAATATTTTTAGGGAATATGTGGGCTACAAGTCCACCTCCCACTATACTTTTCTCCGGTGTGAATAGAACAATTTCTACTGAACTTTTTTTTGAATTTTACCCAACAGAATTGTAACAGTTCAGGCGAATTTTCAGGACTCTTTTTCTTGGGTGTGCATATCAGAATGATGTTAGAAAGGATCGAAACATGGAATGAACCTCATTTCCCTACACCTCGTCCTTACCAAAGACGCGCTGTGGCAAGGCGTGTATTCAGTTTTATTGAGGCACGCTTGATTACACACATATGCCTCATGTTTGTAGACGAGCCCCTCAATCGAAACTAACACACCAAGAACAATCCAAAAAAGCAACTGTTACACTTTGCCCATGTTTCCAGGGCGAACCCATGGAAGTCATGAGTAATTTCCACGTAGGGATTTTCAAAGGTATATCCTGCGGGTCAGATATTCAATACTTGACATTGACCCCCCTTTGTCAGGTCAAGTATTCAGGATTATGTCAGGATCCCTTAAAAACTGAAACGTCGTTCTTTTAGACTGATTGAGTACTTGAATGCGGGTATCCAGTCGCTCGATATACGAGCGATGAATTGTATTTTCACCCTGTGTCCTCATCCTTACCAATGACGTGCTAAGCCATAGAGCTTTATGTGATGTTTGTGGAAATAATCCGTACTTTTTTGTGCATGTTTTAGCGCAAACAGGAGTCTACAGTAGATATTTAATTGCAGTTTTTTCATCTATATCCGGATCAAAGGGTTCTTCCTCCCAAAACCACAACTCACTTTTCGATGATCATGACCCTAAAAGAGATGTTTACACTGGTTTCAAATGGGCTTACGGCTCATGGTATTGTAGTCTCGGACATAAAGATGATGCAGAACACTGCAGAATTTATCCAGTTCAGGACTGGCTTCAGCAACTGGGTAGGTCAGATTAACATCTATTCGTCCAAGAAAAATGGGTTTACCATCGACATGTCCAGGTTTGGAGATAACCCCGAATCTGCAAAAATCATAGAGATTATCCAGAACATCGACCTGAGCGAATTCAAGCATAAGATTACAATTCCTGCCATCTGCCTGCAGCGGCTGTCCGAGGTAGTAGCTTCCCAGGCTTCGGAAAATGTAATCAGTAACCCAACCGTCTCGGAGAAGTTTCCCCTGTTCTGTATAGGAGCAGATGAAGTTGGAAAGGGCGGAGCATGTGAGACTCTGGTCACAGCTGCATTCTGCATCGATAATTCACTGTCTCAGGAAGCAATGTCCATCCTGAAGCACATGGTTGCGGATTCCAAGACCCTGACTGATGGCAAGATCAGGCAGGTTGCTCAGCTCATTAAGAAGTACTGTGCTGGAAAGTATGTAATCCACACGTATAACCCACGCGAGTATAATGCAATGTATGCAAAATACGGCAACCTGAATGTTCTCCTTGCCCAGGCCCACGCGCGCAACATTGCAGAAGCCGTGGAACTGATCAACATCGAGTGTCCAACTGTCGTCGTCGACCAGTTTGCAAGTAACAATGTTGTGTCTGAAGCCCTGTCTCAGAGAAATTTGTTGAACAAAGTAAACCTCATCGAGACCACCAGGGCCGAAGAGAAGTCTATGGCAGTAGCTGCAGCATCCGTACTTGCCAGAGATGCATTCCTGAGTGTCATGGACGAGAGGTCCAAAGAGATTGGAGTTACAGTTCCCAAGGGAGCAAATATGGTAGGCAGCTTCCTGGCCAGAGTGCACAACAAACACGACATCGGAGAAGTAGCAAAGCTTCACTTCACTCCCGTAAAGGAATTTATGAGGGGGAAATCTCGCCTCTTGTAAGAACAAAAGCTATCCCGTCAAACCCAGAAAGAAACAAAATCAAACAATTCAAACCTTTATTAAATATGTAAAAAATCTCTTCCGTTTTAGATCATCACCTGTTTCCTGGCATGGGGTTATCAAAGTCCGGTCTGCCAAAGCACGGTGGCAAAATCCGGGTTGAAAACAAAGTTGGAGAAGGTAGGATTTTCACATTTGTGCTCCCCCTTGATCCGAAAGACCATATAATGACCGGGGATAAAAGACAGACAGGGAATTTGTTCCGGTCTTCACTTATATTACTTTTAACTGTCAAAGTTGGGATGTAATTAGCCATATAAGCCGTGTGGCTGTCGAAAATTGTGGGGTTTTGTTACATGTTAAATTGCCGGAGAGCCGCAGGAGTGGAGGGTGGTAGTCTATTCAAACCGGAAAATGCCGTAAGTTACAAAAACTACCCTCTCAGCTTACGTTTGTTTTATAAAAAAGTAGCCATAAAATTAAAGCCGCATATTACCCTTATACGAGTTACATTAGAAAATAGAAATGAGAATTAATGTTGTAAAATAAATAGCTCAAATATATACAAATAGAGGATTACAGAGTGTTAGAAGGTTTTAGAGGTTTTTCTCCGGGTTTTCTTTTTAATGAAATTTACAATATCAGCTTTGAAAAACTTGTACACTTTCAGGGTAGTGAGAAGATAAAACCAAAGGTGGCATCCAATTGCGTATTATAGGTGATTATGAGGAGAAGAATAATTAAAAACAGCGTAATCATACAAAAGTACAAAAACCACTAAAATAAAAACGTAATTAAAAATAAAGAGTGATAAAAATAAAAACGAAACAAAACTTGAAAAGTAATAAAACTGTAAAACATCAAACTTAAAAAGTAACATCAATAAAAGAATAATAAAAATTACGAAGCAATAGAAGTTAGAAGAAAATAAAATGGGAAGAGCCTGAAAATATGTTTCAGAGGCTCATGCACTAACATCCTTTCTGAGGATGTAAGCAACCATTTCAGGGTTCAGTTTGCTTTCCCTTGAGACTTTTTCTTCAATAGCCTCAGTGGATTTACCTTCAATCTTCAGTTCCTTTATCTCCTCAATTATAGAGGTAGGAATCCGGTAATATTCGTTTATGTCCTTTCTGTGGCCCCAGACATCTCCTTCTATGAGCTGGATACGCTGCATTTCAAGGAACATTTCTATGGACTTTGAGACCGTGCGCCTGTATGATTTCGGTAACTGTATTACCTCAATCTTCGGGCAGTTCTCGACCAGGGAAAAAATGTCCTTGTTCGAAGGCCTAAAAGCCAGATGAACTATTCTTTCGTTTGGATTTAAAGTAAAGATTTCTTCTCTAGAACTCACAACCCTTATTTTCAAAGTTTGTCCTCCCTATTTATTGATTTTTTTTATTTGATAGTAAAAAATTCTTCATTAAATATTTTTCTATAATTACAGGATTTATTTAGAGAGAACTAGTATTTACATTCTTTCATTTATTTTTGTATATTTTATAAACCAACAATATAAATCGGTATGAGTAGCACATGTTAATTTAGCAAATGAATAAATAGTCACTCAGACATTCTGAAAAGCATGAGGAACAAAATCAACAAAAAATCAGAATATTATCAAAACAATATTTGTTTTGTCGCAGGTCAGGGCATTTTCAATATTTTTTTATGTAACTTGATAAATTCCAGCTGAAACCGGCATATTATGAATACATTCTTTGGATCTCTCTTTTGCTAAAGGTCTCAATAGATCCAATCCTCCACTTATTTACTATTATAAAGTTATGGTTAAACTGAGAATATATATTCAACTATCCAGATATATTCAACTATCCAGATATATTCAACTATCCAGATTATACATATCTAATTACTAAAATGTGTTAATTTCCAGCTAAAACTTCAGCGAACTCTTATAGTCTCCTGGCATTTTTCAGAACCGAATTTTTCTGTATTCAATTGGACACTCTTTTTTAAGTAAAAGAAGGGTATCTGGAGAAAACTGAACAGGTATCGGTTTTCCCTGGATCTTACTTTAGTCTGTTATCTATAGAACAATCTTTAATAAAGTTATCCATTTAGTACAGTAGTTCAGAAGAGCTACAGTGTCAGGAAGAACTACAGGAACTGCAGAACCGAGAATAGGATTTGAAGAATATAATGGGTAGCGGATGATGAAAAGAATGTTGGGGAAGTGAACGGGGTTCATCTCCAAGCTAAAGCATAGGAGCTTTCTCCCTCCTTTCTCGGAAGGAAAATCCACTTAAAATAGAGTGGTACTGCTTCGGGAAGAGATAGAAAAACTTCACCGAAGAAAACCAGCACCTTTTTCAGTCAAATTGAAGAACTTCAAGAAAGCATCGGCACAACAAATTTAGCTACTCCATAAAGAAGTAACAGAAGCAAAAGCTGAATGAAGATCACATCAAGATAGTAACCTTTTGCCTTCATTCCGTTTGGTCTGTCATCCTCATTAGTCGGCTCTTGTTTCCTTTTTTTCGCGCCATTGTCGCCTATCTGAGATTTCATTCCTTCTATCACTTGAGACCACCTTGAATCCGATTTTATATCCTTTTTGAGTATATACAACTCTTTAGTCGCATCATCTTCAAATTGTAGGGGTAAAAGTAAATTTCACATATTTACTGAAAATTTAAGAATTTAACAAGGTATGAAAAACATGCTCAAAAGGCACATTCAACTTCACAAATGTACGATAGAATTGTTGCATATTTTTCTGATTGGAAAATTCTCCCTTGAATTTAAAGATGATACCTTTAGTCTGATATTCATTTACTCTGCAATCAACCCGGAACTATTACTGGTACGATGAAATAGTAGACTATACACAGGATCACAATGAACAAAATGTGCATAAAAACCAGATCTACGACCCAGGCACTTACCCTAAACTTTCCCAAATTAGTTTTCCTCCTCAATTGATTATCTGGTTCTCGTTGATGTACAGGGGGTGACATCAAAAATTATATTATATTAAATAATTTTTTAAAGTTCGCGAGTTGTAGTAGATTCCAGTTAGTTAGAACACAATCCTATAAACAGTCGAGAAATACTGAAATTAATTAGCCCTTCAAAATTAAATAAAACAAGACTGTAAAAAATATACAGTTTTTGTACAGTTTATATATGCAAAACTGCTTTTCACCTCACCTCCGATATTTAATCAACCTGACCTATATTATCCTAGATTAGTGGACAAGAAAGCCATCCTCCCTAAGCCTTTTCTGGCAGGAGTGTGGTAGCTTCGACCTCTGAATCGATAAATCTTAATCCCATTATTATTGCGCAGCAGTAGGGGGAATTACGAACTAACCCTATTTTTATTACCTGAACTGGTAAGTCAGCCCGGAGCGTCAGAAATATACCTATTAATTGCAAACCGCAAATTCGCCACCAGGCAAATTACGAGGGGGTCATAAATATTCTCTATTTAATATAGTACATATTTTTTATATTATCTTCTGGAGATAATATGATTTAACTTATGTAAATATTTTATATAAATCTTTCTAAAAATTATTAGAAACTAAATATAGTATGATATAAAAAATAGATTTTTAATAATAATAGTAATTTTTTGAAAAATGAATTTTATACGCTCCTTAATTTATTTCTTTGCTCAGGTTACTTGAAATTCCTTTCTTTTATTAATCCCATAGCTTACAGTTGTCCCAAAAAAACAGCTAAAAAACGATACTTATGGACATACCTCCTCATCTATCTGTGTAATCCTCCTAAGTATGCTTTCTTGTCAGTTTGAATACCTCTTGTATGATTAGTCTTACAGATCTGAACTCTTTCGATCTGCTTATTAGCTCTCTAAATTTCACAATTATTCCATTCAAGCGATCTCAAAACTCAACCCATTTTTACAATTGGATAATGGACAACAATGGCTTTAAATTAAAAAAGGGAATTAGTCTAAAATACAGGTATTGATTAACCTAATAGTAGAATATATTATCAGAATTGTAGAATCAAATGTAGTTTTGAGACAGCCTGCGTTGTAGAATTCTATTTAATGTTTAGAATATCTTCATAAAAGAGATATGATAAGAGCGTCCCTCAGCATATTGAAAAGCCCGACCAATCCTTACATAACACGGGGAAAAATATCGAAACTTAGAAAGTATGAAGTGTAAATAGAGAGAAATCACAGGTAAAAACAAAAAAATATTGAAAAAATTAGAATTTATTGGCTTTTGTGATATTGTAACCAGTAAACTCCATTTTCCCGGAGTCAGGGTCAATATAGACCATATTTGAAATGCTGGAGTAATAAGTGAAAAGTTCCCTTCCCCATTTGAGGGCGCTCTCCTCAGAACTTATAAGCATAGTCCCATCAAACCGTCCATTCTTGTCAAAGAGCCAGAGAGCCATAAAGGTGTTCGTTACAACAAGAGTAAGAGGGCCAATATGTCCGCTGCGCATGGAAATATTCATATTTTCGTGGCCGAGGAAACATTTAAATTGATCCGGGAAATCGTCGAAAAACTTATCAAAAACCTGTTCCGTAAGTACGAAAGAGACCTTTGCGTTCTTCTGGAGAAGCTTTGAAAAGATGCTGACTGTTTGAGGCTGAAAGGCGGAGCTTGCCATCATAACATATTTTGAGGCAAGAACATTTTCAACAACGTTCGGATGGAACTCAAAGAGGCAATCTCTGTCTGCTTCCAGAAGCTCACAATGCTTCAGGTTTCCAATCCTCTTTCTCATATGATACGGGATCTCACTAAGGTCACGGGTTTCCCAGTACTCATGGTTTTCTGCATAAATGTTGATAATATTCAGAAATTCCTCTATTTTTTCTACAATAAGAACCCCCATATCAGACAACTTATACATATCTTCAATGGGATCATAGGTTACGAGATCCCATTTAAGAAGTTTCTTAATCTGGGGCATAAGAGCACTTGAATTGACATCAAGAGCCTCTTTTATTTCATCGATGTTCTTGGGTCCTTCTTTCAACAGAAGAACCAGTACGTTTTTTCTTTTTTCAGATAAGAAGATTGTTTTTATCAGGCATGATGGATCCAATCTCAATCACCAGGAACTTATAACCACCTTCAGGGCAAAACGACAGCCTGAAAGGAACAACGCTATCGAATATTAACAGAAGAGAATAAGGAATATTAATTGAAATTTATAAACAACCTAATATAGGGATCTTGATATTAAAAAGTTATTATTTTTAAAGTATCAAAAGGTTATTAAACCCCAATTAGACAGACCCCACTATCTAATACATTATTTCCCCACATAAAACGCATTGTAGCGGCATAATGGTGACAAAAAAGGAAAAGGCAAACAGTCAAAAAAACACGATGTAACTTTGAATTGTACGACGAAAACAGAATCCTGAAGTCCATTAATACATTATAAAATGTATTATCATGTCAAATTCGGATTAAACGATTATCCCGTGTCCCTTATTATCCGAATATTTTACAAAATATTTCAGGAGATCAGCCATGAAAACCTAAGAAATGAAGATTTTGCAGATAAATAAGCCTGCGCAAGCACATTAAAATGGGAAACCTGTGCCTGCGCAGAGAGAGTACTGCAGGTCTTACGGCCTACTTGGGGAATATATGATGACAGTATATCTCGGAGAAGCAAGAAGTATACTGCCATCAGCGTGAAACACTGTACAACCTGACCGGCTCCTGCCAGGAAGTATGTAAATGAAGCTCTTCGCCTTTTTGCAGGTTTTTACTGCAAACTTACTGGACACATTTCAGTGTCTGAAACCACTCTGCTTTTCTAAAAGCCTATGCACATTTTTGGAAACTAACTGCTCCCGCAAAATGCGCGAAGAACCATTTACCTTGATTTCTGAATGAATACGGGTATTTTCTGGAAGACTGAGTGGTTTTGGATGCACTGGAAACTCTTTCTCTATCTTCTGGAAAATTTGCGTGTTTTGACTCTGGAGGTTTTACACTTCTGAAGTTTAATCTCAACCATGGGGCAAACTTTTGAATTTCTCTATTAAAAGGTTGAGGAGTAAGGTTATGAGAATAACATCAATCCTACTCCCCAACTGGCTAGCCTGAACACATAATTAACTATTGTTTACAGGCCAGCCCTGTCTCTGATACCTTCTTTTTTTCTCGAATCCTTTTCTCGATTCCTTTTTCTCGATTCCTTTTTCTCGATTCCTTGTTTATCTATACCTCATCTATGAGATCCAACCGGCGAATCTCCGGCTTCTGTAACTTTTACAGGAGCTGTAGCCTTTTCTGCACCTTTTTCCTTGGAAACCAGAAGGCATAGGAAGGAAAAAATCATGCATGCGAACATGAGGAGCCAGACGGATTTGTACTGGGCTACGGAAGCAACAGCTCCATCAGAGACATCCATCATCTTCCCGGTTATTGTCATGAAAATGGCTCCGCCAAGGAAGGGAAAGATATTATACGCACCTGTTGCAGTCCCCATGATCGATGGAGGGAACCATTCTTTTATCTGGGCATAGGATACGACGAAGAAACCCCCGAAGAACCCGAAGAGGAAGTGGATGAGGGTGTATGCGGCAGTACTGGTAATGTTTCCTGCCTGGGACCAGATGATTCCCCAGAGCACTATATATACTGCAGTGCCTGCAATAAGGACTTTCTTTCTGGACTTGAGCACTTTGTCAGAGAGGTAACCTGCAATCGGACAGCCGAAAATCATACCTATTGCTATGAAGGAAAGGACACCTGCATAGGTTCCCTTGTCCCAGCCGAGAACATCCCTGAAAAAGGGACCTCCCCATAATCCCTGATAGACCATCAGGCTTCCGTACATGAAGAAGAACCAGATGGACAGAGGCCAGAACTTCATTCCGGAGCTGAAAGTCTGCTTGAGGGCTTCCCCCATCGGAATCTTTGCAACGGCTTTCGGGGGAATGTATTTTTCACCCTTTTCGTAGGCTTCGATTTCTGCAATAGTCGGGCAGCCCATATCTTCGGGTTTGTCCTTAACCAGCAAAAAGATAGCTAATGCGAGCAGCCCTGAAAATACACCCAGCATCAGGAAGACTTTCTGCCAGTCTCCAAAGAATGCTGCTATTATAGCAAGGGGACCGGCGGCGCTCAGGGCTCCTATGTTTCCAATTGCGAGCAGGACTCCGGACATTGAAGCAAACTCATTCTTTTTAAACCAGATGGCAAGCACCTTCATTACAGGAATGTAGACCATTGCCACTCCGATTCCTATGAGAACCCTTCCGATAAGGACCATAGTGAAGTTGGTAGCAACTCCGGTAAGAACAGCTCCAACTGCGGCGAGCATTGTGAAGACCCAGGCAGTCTTTTTTACACCCCAGCTGTCACTTAAAATCCCACTTGGAAGTTGCATTGCCGTGTAAGCATAGAAGTAAGCTGAACCGAGCAGCCCTATAGATGCAGCCCCCACCCCAAAAGAATTCATAATGTCAGTCGCAACTATTGCGGTAGACACGCGGTGGAAATACACAAAGAAATATGCAAGGGCGAGAATAATAAACACCACCCAGCGATATTTCATTACTTTGCTTATTTTATTTTGATCAATTTCCATAGCCATCGCTCTCAATGATAATAATTTAGAACACAGATAATACAAGAGTAAATAAGGTACTTGAATCAGGCATCTTAAAAAAGATTGGCCTGAAACATATACCTCAGTTTCGGACCTCAGGAAGAGACTAAAAAATCCATTATTCTTGAGATAGATCTCTTCCTGAGACAGCTTTCTTCTTCAAACAGGTTAATTCGTACTTCTTTCAATGTACATCAAAGATTGTCTGCAGACCAGTCAGCTGCAGCTTTAACCCAGGTTCTGAGCCTGTCTGAAGTACTCAGGGGTGGGGTTCCGCATCCGAGCATGCTGGCTTTTGCTCCGCTGTCGAGCCCTTTTCTTGTTTCGTCAATAATCTGCTCTTCCGTGCCCTCGACCATCAGGAGAGGAGTCACATTTCCGACAACAGGCACATCACCAGCAATCTTGGTGGCTTCCTTCATATTAACAGCCTGTTCCACACTGAGGCATTCTGCACCTGTGGAAGCCATTCCTTCAATGATCGGGACAGTATCTCCGCAGATGTGAAGTTCCCAGGGGCATCCAAGGTGGTGCACAAAGTCACCGATCTCTTTTTCAGCAGGGACGGCTACCTGGTAGTAGAACTCAGGCATTACCAGGTTAGGAGATGCCGATGCATCCGAATAGTATAGTACGTCAGCTCCGGCTTCGACACAGGCCTCGGCATAGATCCTGTTAATCTCCAGGGCTTTCGAAAGCCAGTCCTGCATTTTTTGCATTTGTTTTTCTTTCTGGAGGCACTTGATGCTGAGCATGGAAAGGTTCTCTGCACCCATGAGGTCTCCTGTAAGAGTTATGGGAGCAACGAGGAAAGCAGTAATTGCTGCATCAGGATATTTTTCCTTTGAGAGTTTGATGGCGTCAAGTGTGGTTTTTACATATTTATTTTCAAGGAAATTGTCATATTTTACCTCTTCAGGCTTGCTGAAAAAGCTCCTTACCGAAGGCTGAATATCAACCCTTCCCATCTTCACTTCAAGGCCAAGAGCTGCGGATTCTATGAACATACCAAAAGGCAGCACAATATTATCAAGCCCGGCGTCAGTATGCATCAGGCTTACAGTATTGACCATCATCTCTGCATCGCAGTGATAGTCCGGCCAGGAACTCCCGCTCTTCTCTATATATTCCTTGACCATAGCAGAACCAGTCATCACCGGGACCCTGTCAACAGGTTTTCTGTCGAGCATTGCAAGGACCCTTTCTTTTGAGGTCATCTCAGATACCATGTTTTTTCTCCTTTTTTTACTCCGTTTATGCGTTTTTAACTCTCAGGTCAATTCTCAAACACCTGTTTAAAGTTCAATCCCATCTCACACTTTCAGATGGGAAATTAACAATTGATTCTTTCAGCCAGCTGGCTGCACTGGCTGCATCGTGAGGAGAGACATTTGCCCCTATCTGGGCTGCATACCCGGCTGTGATCGGAGCGCCGCCCACCATCACCAGTAGTTTGTCCCTGATGCCTTCATTTTCAAGTAGATTGAGTACTTTTGGCATTTCGGCCATGGTTGTGGTCATCAGAGTGCTCATGGAAACTGCTGTTGCCTTATTCTCCCTGGCAGCTTCAATGAACCTGGAGGCAGGCACGTCGTTTCCAAGGTCCACGCAGTTGAAACCGTTTGCACTTAGGAGGGTCTTTACAAGGCTCTTCCCGATGTCATGGACATCACCTTCAACCGTTCCTATGACGACTGTTACTGGCTTTGAATTGCTGTTTTCATCCTGCTTCATATAGGGAGCAAGAAGGTCCATCCCGCCGTACATTGCAGCCGAAGCGATAAGAAGCTGGGGCACAAAAGCTTCTCCCTGTTCATACTTTTTCCCGATCAGACTCATACCTGCTGCTAGACCCTCTATAAGAGTCTTGAAAGGGTCTATGCCGATCTGAATTGCCACCTCTGTCCAGCCCCGGGTCATTTCCTCCTCGCCTTCCATTACCAGGAGAGAAAGTTTTTTGAGGGTAATTGCTTCCACATCAGCCCCGGTCTCCAGAAGCTTCTGGGTCAGCTCTTTGATTGTATCTTCGTCCTCATCTTCTGCTGCCTCATCCAGTTCTTCAATTAATTCCTGTACTTCTTCTGGTAGATCATCCATTTTTATACCTCTGGTTCGATTTGCTCATTAATATCCCGAATTTGACAGAATAATACATATTATAATGTATTAATGGGCTTCAGGATTCTGTTTTCCTCTTACAATTCAAAGTTAGATCGTGTGTTTTTGGATAGTGACATTTGTCATTATTCAAACAGCATTGTGCCGCCACAATACGTTTGTAGAGAGGAAAGACTGAATTAGTTAGTAGAATCTGTCAAATTTGGGCAATATTCCACAACGAATAATATTCCACAATTATTGATACTCCATATTGCATCTGAAGCTGTACAGGGTAAAGATCCGGATCTTTTCCTTCTTCCAACAGAAAGCAATTAAATATTGTTTCAAAAATAGATATACTAACCGTCATCGTAAAAACTCATAACTTTAATAAAAAGACGGTCCTGATAAAAAAATCACTGTATATATTAAAAATTATATATATCCAATATAAAGAGCAATCATTTAAAAAACAAAGAACCCCTGAAAAATAAACAGGTTAATTTTTGAAGTATCTCTCTATAAAACCTTCAAGCTTTGATGAATTAATAGCCCCATTTATAATATCAACGACGTTGATTTTCCAGCATGGTGTTGATTTTCGGTCTGAGATTGAATTCCAAATAGAACTATAAATATAAATTTCAGATTTATATTTAGTAACTGACCTCCCTCACAGTTACAAAGTATATATAAGTATCGAGAAGAGAACGGATATTCGGGCTTCAGCCTGCTGTTTTAAGTCATATTCTTCAATTTGAGAACCTTTTAGTAGGCATTCGAGGACCTTTTATTATGCTCCAGAGTTTTCGGCAGTGCAGACAGCCCTCCAAAATAAAAATTCCTTACAGATAATAACCTGGCGTGTCGGAGAATACATCTGATGTTTGCAAATCACTTACTCTCTGCTCTATAAAATTAATAGGAAATAACATAACTTTTATTAAATGTTATACTTATTATATCCCAGAAACTAAGACTGTTGAGAGGCCCATGCATGGAAGACCCTGTTGTTGCAAAAATAAAAAACAAGTTTGATAAGAAAGGAAATCCGGTAAAGATTCCACTTATGAGCGGGAAGCAGTTCTTCGAAGCCCGAGCTGAAGAAGACGGAATCTACGTTGATAACCTGAAAAATCAGCCATTTCTCCCCTGGAAGATATTTTCCGAAGCCATTAATTTTTTGCAGGAAAATGGGGGGCAGGCGAAGAAAGGAAATGCAACAAACTCCAGGCTGGGAGATCCTAACCTTGATCTGAATACTATGGAAGGTTATATTGCCAGTAAAGTCTACGGCTGCAAGATAGGAGATAGCGTATTTAAGAGGATGACGCCAATAGCATCAATTCTTGCCTGGGCTGAAATCTGTGAAAACACAAGAGGACAGCTCTGCCTTCTTTCGGAAATAAAAGAACTTCAAACCTCTGAGTCCAAAAAAGATCGTCCTGAAAAAGATATTTCTTTTACTCCATCAATGGAGGAAAGTAAAGAAAAAGCCGAGATAACTTCTCTTTACCCCCAGCTCTCAAACAGAGATACCGAGTTAAAAAGCCTGGAAATAAAACTTGAAGAAAGCCTGCAGAGAATAAAAGAGTTTGATGCACAGTTCACAGGCAAAACATTAGAACTCAAAGAACTTGAAAAGCTTGTCTTCGAAAAGGAAGGTAAACTGGGGGAACTTGAGAAGGGGATCGTTGAAAAGAACGAACAAATAAAAAACCTTGAGGACAACATTGCTAAAAAAGATGAAGCTGTAAAGAATCTGGAGAATCAGCTTATTCAAAGAGATGAAGCAATAAAAGGACTCGAAGGCCGGATTACTCAAAACAGCAGCATTATTGAAGGACTTAAACTCAAACTGAACGAAAAAGAAGAGGCTATAAGTGTTTTTGAAACGGGGATTCAGGAAAAGGACTCAAAGCTTCAGGAATTCCTTGAAAAACTTGCCGATAAGGATACGGAAATAGGAAAACTTGAGTCAGAGCTGAGTGAAAAAGAAAATGAAAGAAATAGCCTTGATAGAGCACTCAAAGTAAAAGCTGAGGAAATAAGAGCCCTTCATGAAAAATTCCTGGAAAAAGAAAGGACCATGGAAAAACTTGAAGAAAGCATCTCAGTAAAGGATAAGGACCTTAAGATTCTTGCCGAAGAGGTTATTGCAAAGAGTGGGGAAGTAAAGAGTATTGAAGAGAAACTCACCGGAAAAGAGAGAACGATAAACACATTAGAAGCCATGCTTGCCGCAAGCAACGAGAAAGTCAAAAAGCTTGAAAAACAACTTTCAGGATATGAAGGAGAAGAAAAACTGGCAGGGCAGCTCAGGGAAAAAGACGAGTTAATTAAACAGATCAAAGGAACACTTGTAAGCAAAGAAGAAGAAGTTTCCAGGCTCAATGACGAAAACAGGAAGTACAGAATGCAGCAGAAATTTGAAGCTGAAGGATTAAGACAGATAGAAGAACAGAAAGCCTCAAAGAAATGGTGGAAACGCCTGTAAGCCCGAAATTAAAATAGTTCCTTAACAAAAAAACTTCCTTAACAAAAAGACTTCCTTAACAAAAAGACTTTCTTTATATAACATTTGTTTAAAATCGATTAAATTTTGTTCAGTCCAGGCCTTTCGGGGCATGTAGTAAGAAAAGAACTATGAAGCAGGTGAAGAACCATATCAGGGCTGATTTTCCTGAGACTTGTTATCTCCCCGATTATTTCTTCTTCAGTTCTCCCCTGAACCTCCAGTTCCTTTATCTTTTCAAGCACATAAGAAGGTATTACAAAATAATTATTAAGGTCATGCCAGTGCCCGCTGACATCCCCCTTTACCAGGTGAATTCCTGAAGATTCAAGGTACATTTTAATAAATTTGGAAAGTCCATCATAGGAAGATGCAGGAAGCTGAAGAATTTCAATTCCAGGACAGGTCTTGACCAGACTGAAGAGATCCCTGTCCGAGGGCCTAAAAGCAAGATGCACTGCATTCTCCCCGTGTTCCAGGTTAAGGATTTCATCCCTGCTGGTTACCACTCTAATCCGTATACTACCTAGCCCCATTTATGCTCCCACTCCTATGTAAGCATGGATCATTTATTTAATTTTGTATTTCTGTTTTTCGGATCAAATTTCAGTATGTTGAATTAGTAAGCTCCAGATAGGAACCATCATAAGGGCAAAAGAAAATTTCCTGTCGGCGGAATTAAGTGCTTCTGACATCATTGAGTTCCTTCGGAATCTGTTCTAAGCCCGGCTGCTAGAGCCTGCCCAAAGGAAATGCAACCGTCTCCGCACGGAACATGGCGGTGTGTGAGAAATTCAAAGCCTGCTTCCTTCACAATTCCTGCAATGCATGAGGTGATATGGTCGTTGTAGGCAACCCCTCCACTCAGACCGACCTTTTCAAACCCATTTTTCGCAGCGAGGGAGATGGCAATTTCCGAGATTCCTTCTGCAAGGTTCTCTTCAACGGCAAACGCAAGATCCGCAGGGGAATACATTCCCCCGGAGAGTTCATAAACCCCCAGCAGGAGCTCAGTCGTATCAAGTACATGGGCTCCGGATTCTCCCCCTTTTCTGAAAACCAGAGGGAGGTCTAGTCTGTGAACACTTTTCTTTGCTGCAGACTCAAGCTTCATTGCCGGCTCTCCCTCATAAGTCCTCATTCTGCATATGCCCAAAAGCGCTGCAGCTGCATCCAGCACTCTCCCTGCGCTGCTGCTCATAGTAACATTGATATTTCTTTGAAGCTGCTGCATAACTGTAGAAAATTCCTGCCTGCCTCTGGGAAAGTAAAGAGGAAGTTTTTCCAGTTCTGCTTCTCCAAGCCTCCCTGAAAGCATACCAAGAACCATGCGGGAAGGATTTTTTACTGCGAGGTCTCCCCCGGGCATAGGCTGAGACAGCAGATTTCCCAGACGTTCATATCCGAAATACGAGGACCCCAAAAATTCCCCTCCCCAGACTGTGCCATCCCTGCCGTACCCGGCTCCATCAAGGGCAATTCCCAGGACCCGAGAGTCTTCTGGCAGAGAATTGTCCGCCATGAGGGCAAGGATATGGGCGTAGTGGTGCTGGACCTGAAGTGTTTTTTTACCACCCCTGCTCATTGCAAGACGGGTTGTACTAAAAGCAGGGTGAAGGTCACAACCCCAGTTGAGAGGGTCTATACCCGTAAGCCGGGACAGGTGCTGGAAAACCTCAGAATGATACCTGAAGGTTTCCACATAGCTGGTATTTCCGATATACTGGGAGATGTAAGCCAATTTTCCTTTTGCAAGGGTTACTGTCGAGTTCATTTCAGCTCCTACTCCCGCAGAAGCTCCAACTTCGAAAGGCAACTCCACAGGTTCAGGAACAAACCCTCTGGAACGCCGGATAAAAGCCTTCTTTCCGTTCACAACCCGGATAACCGTATCATCGTTCCTGTTTGCAATAACCCTGTTATGCAGCAGGTGAAAATCCACAATCCCTTTGAGTTTTTCAAGTGCTTCTTCATTTTCAACAACCATGGGCCTTCCAGGAAGGTTTGCCGAAGTCATAACGTATACAGAATCCGGCATGAGGTCAAAAAGCAGGTTCTGTGTGCCTGTATAGGGAAGCATGACCCCAATGTTATGCAGGTTTGGAGAAACTGATTCTGCCAGTTTGAACTCCTTTGATTTGGGAAGCACGGTTATAGGGCGGCGGAAAGATATGAGGCATTTCCGACCTGCATCTCCAGGTTCTGCAAAGGACTCGACAACCGTTGGATCTTTTGCCATTACCGCGAAAGGCTGCTCCGAACGCCCAAGTCTCCTTCTAAGCTCCTGCACGGGCTCTTCCTTTCGGGCATTGCAGACGATATGAAAACCTCCGAACCCCTTGACAGAAAGAATTGAGCCCTGCTGGAGAAGGTCAGAAGCTTTTGCAATTGCTTCATAACTCTTTGCGAGCACTTTTCCCTGAGAATCCGAAAGCCAGATTTCCGGCCCGCATTTCGGACAACAGACAGGCTGGGCATGATGCCTCCGGTTGAGAGGATCAGTATATTCTACTTCACATTCCCTGCAAAGAGGAAAATCTGCCATTGTAGTATTTTCCCGGTCATAGGGAAGGGCACGAACTGTTGTATAGCGAGGGCCGCAGTTTGTACAGACGGCAAAAGGATAATGATAGTACCTGGAAGAAGGATCAAAGATCTCCAGCCTGCATTCCTCACAGATAGCCGTATCAGGAGGAATTATGGAATTTTCAAACGTTCCGGGTTCACTCTGAATGATAACGAACTCCGGACAGCCAGAAAAAGAGACAGTATTTATTTCTATATTCGTAATCCTGGCAAGTGGAGGTTTTTTTTCAGGAAGGTCATTAAGGAAACTTTCAAGGTTTGCCTTTTTTCCCTCGATAAGGATCTCCACATGGTTTCCAAGATTTTTCACGTGCCCTGAAAGCCTGTGGAATTTTGCAAGCTGATATATGAAGGGGCGAAAGCCGACACCCTGCACTGTGCCGGTCACATGAAGAAGTCTGGCTTCGTTTTGCATAAGGAAATTAGGATTGATATTCGTCGTTAAAATAGCTTTCTAATAATAAGCAGACCAGAGAAAGAGAAATAATAATCCTAAAAAAATAATATGTTGTGCCGAACTCAGAAAAAATAACCGCCCTGAAGTTCAGGTTACGGTAAAATTTGGAAAGATCGTTTTTAAGATAATAATGAACCCGAAAACCATCATTAGAAGGGAGATCAGCCAGGCTGCCTGCAGCAGACGAGCCTGGTTTTCGGGTTCACCCAGTTTAAGTACCGCTCTTTCAATCATATTTGATTGATCGTCGCATCCTGCCATTTCGAATCAAGCTTGATTTTTCATTCTCTCCTTGACTCTCTTCAGCCGGGAAGTACCCTCCCTTTCCATCTCCTCAAGGGTAAAACGAATGTACTTCATGGTTGCAATGAGATCGGGAATAACTTTGAATTCGAGAGCGTTTACACGCCTCTTGGTCTTCTCAATTTCATTAAGAAGCCTTTTCATTGTTGTTTCCAGTTCTGCAGCGGTAATAATCTTCTCTACCAGATCCTCATAGGCTTCTGCAGTCTCATCGATATACGAGTTTGTACCGATGATACCGTAACCCCTCTCATAGAGGGATTTGCGAACTCCAGTAGAGCTGATCTTTGGCACCACAACACCCATGATGTTATGCCCTGAAAGCTGGATTTCGGGGGATTGTTTTGCTGTAAAAGCAGTTGACCTAACAGCAACCATTCCGTTAACAGCACAGGCGAGATTTATTTTTCCCACGCCGTTTTCATAAGCGGCATCCAGCTCTGTCCTGACGTTCCTTGCCTCGTTAAGAATCTTAAAGAACTCAAGAATAAGACCATCTCTCTTCATCTTAAGGAGCTTGTGCCCACTTTCAGAGAGCTTGATTTTCTTCTTGAGCTCAATTAGCTCCGACCGAGTTGGTTTTACGTCTTGAGCCATGACAATCACTGACCCTTTTTGTGTGCAGGATGGTATTTCTGGATGTACTTGTTGTCAATCCTACCCAGCTGGTTTTCAGGTAGGTGTGCAAGAATCTTCCATCCGACGTCCAGAGTATCTGCAATTGTCCTGTTTTCGTTTCTGCCCTGTGTAACGAAATTCTGTTCGAAGAGGTCGGCAAACTCAAGGAATTTAACATCTCTATCAGACAGAGCTTCTTTACCGACGATAGCCACGAGACCTCTCAGGTCACGCCCTTCTGCATAACCTGCATACATCTGGTCAGAAACGGCCTTGTGGTCTTCCCTTGTCTTGCCTGCTCCGATACCGGAGTTCATCAGCCTTGACAGGGACGGCAGCACATTGATTGGCGGATAGATACCTTTTCTGTGCAGTTCTCTTGAAACCACAATCTGGCCTTCAGTAATATATCCGGACAGGTCAGGAATCGGGTGGGTAATATCGTCACCAGGCATAGAAAGAATCGGAATCTGAGTAACTGATCCCTTTGCGCCTTTGACAATACCTGCACGCTCGTAAAGAGTTGCAAGGTCAGTGTACATGTAACCCGGATACCCACGACGTCCAGGGATTTCGTTACGGGCAGCGCCCATCTGACGGAGAGCTTCTGCATAGTTGGTAATATCAGTCAGAATGACAAGAACGTGCATGCCGTGTTCATATGCTAGATATTCAGCTGCAGTCAGAGCCATACGCGGAGTGACGATACGTTCGACAGCAGGGTCATCTGCCAGGTTCAGGAACACCACAGCCCTTTCAAGAGCCCCGGTCTTTTCGAAGTCGCTCATGAAGTACTGGGCTTCTTCATTGGTAATACCCATTGCTGCGAAAACTACTGCGAAAGCCGCTTCTGATCCAGGCACAGCCGCCTGCCTTGCGATCTGCAGGGCGATTTCGTTGTGTGGGAGACCTGAGGCGGAGAAAATAGGCAGCTTCTGTCCACGAACCAGGGTGTTTGTTCCGTCGATTGTGGAGATACCAGTCTGGATGAAATCCTTTGGAGGCAACCTGGCATATGGGTTCATTGCAGCTCCGTTGATGTCCAGAAGCTGGTCAGGCACAATCCTGGGCCCGCCGTCAAGAGGTTCTCCTGAACCTGAAAGGATCCTTCCGAGAAGGTCGATGGATGCAGGGAGCTTCAGGGTTTCCCCTGTGAAGACTACACCACAATTCTTGTCCAGACCAGTAGTACCTTCAAAAATCTGGATAACCACTATGTCCGCTGAAGAGTCCAGCACTTCGCCTCTGCGGGTGGTTCCGTCAGGCAGGTTGACAGTAACGATTTCTTTATAGCCTACAGGCTCTGTTTTTTCAACAAAGACTAGAGGCCCTGCAATCTGAGTTATTGTCTTATATTCTTTTACCATGTTTACCTACCTCTCAGGGATGCAAACTCTTTATCCATCTTTGCCAGGACAGCATTCATAGAAGCATCGAAGTTCTCCTCAAACTTGACCTTGGGAAGCTCATTTTTGGAGTCCATCTTGATAATTTCCGAGACGGGAACACCTGATTTCAAAGCTTCCTGTGCAGCATCACCGAACTTCATGATTGCCTGCATGATCCTGTACTGCTCAGAGAATGGACTGTAGGTATCTATTGGGTGGAATGCGTTCTGCTGCAAGAAGATTTCCCTGATCATACGGGTAATTTCAAGCAAAAGCTGCTGATCGTCTGGCAGAGCGTCGGAACCTACGAGCTGCACGATTTCCTGCAGTTCGGATTCTGTCTGAAGCATCCCCATTGCCCTTTCCCTCATAGCCACATAATCAGGAGCTACGTTATTTGTAAACCAGTCGTTAAGGCTTTCCTTGTACAGACTGTAACTGTTCAGCCAGTTGATAGCCGGGAAGTGACGTCTCTGAGACAGCTTGGCATCGAGAGCCCAGAACACTTTCACGATACGCAGGGTGTTCTGCGTAACAGGCTCTGAGAAGTCACCGCCAGGTGGAGATACTGCTCCAATGACAGTAATAGAACCTTTCGCACCGTTGAGAGATTCAGCAACACCGGAACGCTCGTAGAACTCGGCCAGCCTTGCAGACAGGTATGCTGGGTAACCTTCTTCACCAGGCATTTCTTCCAGACGGGAGGAAATTTCTCTCATAGCTTCTGCCCACCTGGAGGTGGAGTCTGCCATAAGGGAGACGTCTAATCCCATGTCACGGAAGTATTCTGCAATGGTAATTCCGGTGTACACAGATGCTTCTCTTGCAGCCACAGGCATGTTTGAAGTGTTAGCGATAAGAACAGTACGCTCCATCAGTGGGCGGCCTGTCTGAGGGTCTTCGAGTTCAGGGAATTCGCTCAGAACGTCTGCCATCTCATTTCCGCGCTCACCACAGCCGATGTAGACCACAATTTCAGTGTCACTCCACTTTGCAAGCTGCTGCTGAGTAACAGTCTTTCCCGATCCGAAAGGTCCGGGGATTGCAGCAGTTCCGCCTTTTGCCACAGGGAAAAGCCCGTCAAGGATTCTCTGTCCTGTAACCAGAGGCTTATCTGGAGTAAGTTTTTCCCTCACAGGTCTGGGTCTCCTGACAGGCCACCTTTGCATCAGCTGCAATTCGGTCCCATCAGTGAGGGTACAGACTGTGTCTACTACCGTAAAGTTCCCGCTCTTGATGTCGGCAACTGTACCGGAGATGTCGGGAGGCACCATGATCTTATGTTCAATATTCACGGTTTCCTGTACAACACCGATTACTTCTCCGCCTTTTACGGAATCGCCCTTTTTGACAATGGGTTTGAATTCCCAGAGTTTCTTGTGGTCAAGCCCATCTGCAGTAACACCTCTGCCAATGAAACCGCCCGTACTTGCAAGCAGGACGTGCAGAGGCCTCTGAACCCCATCATAAATACTAGAAAGAAGACCCGGACCAAGTTCCACGGATAGAGACGAACCTGTAGAATAACAGGGCTCTCCGGGCTTGATGCCTGCGGTCTCTTCGTATACCTGGATGATGGTCTTGGGCCCTAATATCTGGATGACTTCACCCATTAAACCTTCATTACCGACTTTGACCAGGTCATACATTTTTGCCTGCAAGCCGATGGCGGTGACGACAGGCCCAGACACACGATAAATTTCACCTTTTACTTCCACAGATCAACACCTACCGCTTGTTTTATCTTATCTCTTAAACTCGAGCCCGCTCCGCTGCCTCCAAGAGCTACTACTGTGGGCTGGACAGACTCATTCAAGTTTTTCCTTAAAAGTTCCGGCAGATTACCAATGTCATCATTATGCATTACAAGAATCCCGATACTCTTATCTTCAAGCACCGATTTTACCGCGGACTCAGTGGTTGGGACATCAACGACTTCATAGACTTTTCTGATACCCGCCAGCCTGAATCCAGTGACAAACTCGCTCTTTCCGATCACTGCTAATTCCATTAGATAACCACCAACTGGTCTTTAATTAGTGTATCATCGAGACCAGCCTCCTTGCCTCTGAAAATAATCCGGAGGTTGTTGGCCTCATTACTTTTATGGATAATATAGTCCATAATAGTTACAATTGAGATCGGAGATACATGCGAATAAGTGGTTGCAGATTCAAGAGAGTACCTTATGAGCCTGCTTTCAACGATAGTCAGAGAAGCCGTCTCCAGACCCTCGACACTTGAAATTGCATCCCAGTAATGAGTTTTTCGAAGTTCATCGATAAACTGTTCATAAGGAAGCGGTGCCAGTTTCTCGGACTTCAGCTCCAGGCCACCTTCGATCATAAGGGGCATGATCTCATCAGACTTCTCGACTCCTGCTCTTTTCAACCTGAAAAGGGTACCCAGGTTCTTGACATCGACTTCGAGTTTGATGAATCTGACAAAGAGTTTACGGTCCTTGGATCTTGGTTTTCCGATTGCATCAAACAGGCTTGAATAATACGCCTTGTCGAGCTCGTTTTCTATATATGCCAGGTTGGTCCCGTCAAACTCCTGCAGCAGGGGATAGTAGTCGGTCTCTTTCAGGGCATCAATGACTTCCTGATATGTGGCCTTGGCTGCAAGTTCTGACAGGAGGGTATAGGTAAACTCCCCGGCAGAAATCAGAGACTCGAGGATGTCCTCAACGGGTGCATTGTAAATTTTACCACGGAGAAGCGTTTTTATATTCCAGATGTCATATCTTTTAAGATATGCAGTGATCAGGTAGTTCAATTCTCCTGAGGTGATCCTGAGCAACTTATCATAGGTGAGCGCAAGATTCCTGTTTAATGCATGTTCTGCCAGATCGCCACCGCTGTATTTCATTGCCAGTTCGTCAACGTCGTTTTTGTATTCAGATTCCTGGATAAAACGGGTGATTTCATCAATCCCCATATTGAGAAGCCGTGGATACGTTTCTTTAGGAAGCAGCTTACTCTTCATCGCACGGACACGGGTTACGGCATAAGCATAGTTAGAAGTGCCTTTTTTCTTCTTATCGGATTTTCGGGAGGGTTTTGTCCCCCAGAGTCTCTCCAAAAGCCGCATCGAACATCACCCGTATAGATTATCAGATATCTGCTTCAATGAACGCTCATACACGTTTTTCAGGATTGAATCGTATGTGAAATCTAACCTGATTGTCCCGTCTTCGTTTTCAATAACAACGCCGCCGATACAGTCTATATTACCAGAATAACTTAATGAAGATAATTCCCGGGCAGTCTCTTCAGAAGCCTTAGAAGAATAAATTCTAGCGCCGCTAGCTTCATATTTGGTGATAATATGCTTCAATAGCTCTTCTTTTTTGGACGCCGGCATTGACTTGATGCTTTCAACGGTCTGGCTATAAACTTTATCTAGAAGTTCCTTGCGCTTATTAAGCGTAATTCTTTTTACTTCCAGGTTTGCACTTGAGATAACCTGCTGGTGCAGCTTTTGGAGGTCCTCTTCCACCTTGGCAAGGCTGTCCCCGAGCATCTTCTTCTGTACTTCTTTAGCCTCATTAGTAATCTCGGATGCCTTTGCATCGGCTTCGGTTTTTATACGGGAAACCTCGGCTCTTGCACCCTCCTGGATGTCTTTTATAACGATCTCTAGTCCCATGCTTACACCTCCAAATAAATATAGAGCAAAAAAGTGCTCTAAAGCTTAGAGCAGAAACTCTAAGCTTCTTAGAGTGCAACGATACCTAAGGGGAAACTTAGAGCACAGAATCACTCCAGCTCTGCCTGGTAAGGAAAAAACACCCAGAGAAGCTCAGAGTGATGCTCTAAGAAATTTAAGAGCGGAATTCGCTCTTAAATTAAGCAGAATTGATAAGCAATGCAACGACAAGACCGAAGATAACGATGGTTTCAGGAATGACAGTAAGGATAAGTCCCTTACCGAATAACCCTTCGTTTTCTGCCATAGCGCCGATTGCTGCGGTGCCGATTTCCTTTTCAGCCCATGCAGATGCGAGCCCAGTTACTGTGATTGCGAGTGCTGCACCGAGTGCTTTCATTCCATCTGCGTCCAGGAAAGGTCCACTGATTAATTCTTCTCCTACCATGTTTTTATTCCTCCGTGTATTTTCTTATGTATCCGAATGGGTTGTACTTTCTGCCCCCGCCTTCGTAGAATTTTCCGAAGAACTCTACGTACTGCAATCTGAGTGCATGCAGTCCGGGAGCGATGATACTCAAGACAGAGTTAAGGCCATGTCCGAGTATAAACACGAGTATTGCAGCTACTGCTAAGAAACTGATCTTGGAGTGATCCACCCAGATCATTTTAAAAGCAATATCATTGACCGTTGAAGCGATGTAAATCGAAGACAGACCAACTGCGATAATACGGGCATAAGACAATGCATTACCCATAAGAGATGGCAACTCAATCGGGCCTTTGATACCTTCACCTATGGTGAGCATCACAATTCCGAGAACCAGAATACCAGCACCAACGTAAGTCAGTCCTGAATTGCCGCCAAGGTAGCCGATTGCTGCAACGAGTACACCGAGCTGAATAACAAGCCAACTGCCTTTTTCAAGAACTGCATGCTTTATTCCGTGGTGCCTTGCGATGTTTGAAAATCCGAGAAGGTACCCGAGATTCAGTTGAAGCAGTCCTATTACGACAGTTGTTGCAATCATAGTCATTACCATGTGAGTTCTGTGGACAGGGAACGTAAATTCCTCGCCACCGAGCCCTTCAAACAGAACAATAGTTTCCCAACCCGGAATCAGGCCTGGAAGTACACCATGTGCTGTATGAAGACTTGCTAACGAGAATCCTAAGAACTCGCCATAAATAATTCCGAATATAAATGTTGATATCTGACAATAGATCAGAATATCCATGAGAGGCTTCACCGCATCTGACTTTACTGCTTTTTTGATAGCCAGTGCAATTGCTCCCAGTATCATTGCATATCCGATGTCTCCGAGAATCAGCCCATACATCAGTGGGAAAGTTATTAAGATCACTGAGGATGGATCGAGTTCAGTATACTTGGGCCTGGAGTACAGGTCCATGATCTGCTGCATCGGCGCTGCTATTTTTGAGTTGTTGTATTCAACAGGGACATGCTCCTCTTCCTCTTCATCAATTTCGAGGCTTGTGACGTATGCCTTGCCATTAGTGGCACTGTTGACTGTACTGACAACTTTATCATAATTCTCGGTTGGAGTCCAGCCTTCGATTATGAATGTGTTTGCAGATGTAGCTATCCTTAGAGGCAATTCTGCCTTCTGACTCTCGATGCTCAAGACCTCGTCACTTGCAAGGATGAAATCGGTATACTTGACTTTCAAGGATTCGATATCAGCCCTTAAGGACTCGGTCTTTCTGGTGACTTCGGCTTCTTTCTGTTCGATAAATCTTAACAGCTCGCTTGGGACACCACCTCTTTCCGGAACTCTGAGATCTCTGAATCCAAGACTCTGAAGTAATTCGTAGACTCTGTCGGCATCGTTTTTGGCTACAAACAGTACAACCGCTTTTGATTGAGGGTCAAAGTACAGCTCGTAAGCTTTGGTGATGCTCGAAATCTGACTTCCATCCAGGCTTCCTTTTATAGTACCCGCGAAAACCTTAAGGCTCTCGTAGCCACGGTAATCATCAAAGTCGAGATTGATGGACAGATAAGGCAGGAGCTCCCTCTTCTGGGAGTCCAGGTCTTTCAACTCATTTTCAAGCTGGGCAATTGATTCTGTTTTAGTTGTAATTGCCCTGTCCAGCTCATCCAGCTTTGAATCAAGGTCGCGCAGAACAGAGTCAGTTTTCTGAACTACCGGTTCTTTTTTTACAATCCCCAAATAATTGGAGATGGAACGGATCTTCACAAGCTTTTTTGAGACTTCTTCTGCGTTTTTAAATGGCTTGCTGATCTTAAAACCAGACTCGTCCTCGACAAAATCTTCAATATGAAAGAGATGCGTATCATGCAATGAATCGATGGTGTCTTTTAGAATGCTTTTATGCCCGACAATAACGGCCCTTGTCATCTCTTTAGGTCTACTCATTAAGGACCGCCCTCTCAAACTCCTGTACAAGGTAATTGACGGATTTGTCGATATTAGCTTGAGCTTTTTGGGACATGGCTAATGCGTTTTTTTCACCATCGTTGACGATCTTATCTCTTTCCTCCAGGATCTTTTCTTCACCTACTTTAAAAGAGTCTTGTGCAGCTTTATGTGCATCGATTTCGGCCTGTCTCAGGATTTCCCTGGCTTCGGCCCGAGCATCGGAGATACGCTTGTTTTTGGAATCAATGGCATCGTCAACCATTGATTTAGCGCTCTCTTCCGCTTTTTTTATTTCGGATAAGATTTCATTTTTAGCCATGTGAATCTCCGTCTCTCAAAATTTAATATATAAATTAATAATTAAAAATCCCTACTCCAATGGAGGTAGTTAACAAATCCTTCGCGAAAGAACTATATAACAGCTTCGGTTTTATCGAAAAGGATGGGAGTAAACATAATGATTAATCATGATATATAGAATTTGCAGGAAATTTTTAAGAAATTTAAAAATATAAATAACAAAATATATGGTTTAAATCCAAAAGATTAAATAGAACAGTAAAAAATAATTAAATAGAAACAGTAGAATATAATTGATTGGAAAAAAAATACTAAACCCTGCCTGTATAAAAGAAGAGCAAAGCCATGAAAGTAATATTCGAATTAATGTTTTAATAGATGATTTCAAGGTCATTTTAAAATAAATATGAATTTTCAGCTTTGACTTAAGACTTTATAAAATAAGTTGCATACAAGAATTCAGCCTTAAAACACATACAGCATTGTCTTTTAGGTATAAGAAATTTAAAGCGATTTTAAAAAAGAAAAAAATGAATTTATTGAGAGTGAGAGATTGGACAGTTATCTAAAATACATACTGTATATTCACGTGATGCGAACCTTTTTCTCATAAAAATACAGAAATTATTTTGAAGAGATTGACCTCCTGTTTAAATAGATATTTTAATTTAGAATATGCGAACAAAACTCCCTGAATGAGAATTACTGCGTGGGATCCGATGATAAAAGAGAGTGATTTCAGAAGAAGAGTAGAAATAAAGCTTTTGTTCCCCCCTAAAAGTTTAGAATGAAAATGAAAAAATAATAATTAAAAAATTCCCATCAAGCCCTAAAAATGCAGAAAAATATTACAGGAAGATATGACGGGAGAAAGAGACAAAAGAAGAAGTAAGGTCAAAAAATCCATGAAAAGAAGAAACCCCAAAGGGAGCAAAAAAGCCAGAAATAAATATATGCCCCTTTAAAAGGGCATTAAAAAGGAATTACTTAAGCTTATAAGGAATTTTGGCCCCTTTCGGAATGGTATGTATATACTCCTTCCGGAAGTCAGGGTTTCGCATCATGCAATAGGCTGCGTCATCTTTCTTGTAGGCATTGTGCTTCCCCATGCGTTTCCAGATAGTTTCCAGAGGCTCTTCGCATATATTGCCAAAAGATAGGGGAGTATATGCACAGGGCATGACCTCTCCGTCCGAAGCGACATGCATCCAGCGCCTGCCGGCAAAGCATCCGAAAAGTTCAGGACCCATAAAATAAGGAAAAGCTGTGACTCTCGGCCCTTCAGGTTTGCTGTTCATGGCTTTCTGGAACGTCTTAAGCCTTGATACGTCCTTTTCACTTATTACCTCATCCTCATGTTCCATCCAGCGCCCCACTGCAATGATCTCATAGATCGACATCTCTTTCATTTCCAGATCGGCTGCAAGGGAATAGAACTCCTCAAGATCATCTATATTATGCGGAGAAACCACCACAAACATATCAGTAAGGATCCCGGCTGCACCTGCATTTTTGATTCCCTCTATTGCATCCCGGTATGCTCCGGCCCTGCCCCTTACACGGTCGTGCTCAGCTTCGAAAGGACTGTCAATGCTGATCCTGGCAGCGTACAGTCCCGCAGCCTTAAGTGCCTTTGCTCTTTCCTCAGAGAGCTTAAAGCCTGATGTAAAACATGTGGCAATCGCCTTTGTCTTGTCTACCCGGGCCACCATCTCAACAAGGTCGTTTCTGAGCATCGTCTCTCCGCCATCAAAGGAAACCATATAGGTCCCAAGGTCCAGACTCTGATCCACGACATTGCAGATCTCGTCCAGGGTCAGTTCCCTTTCCGGCTGTATATCAGCTGCCCCGCAGTGAATACAGCGATTTGGACAGCGGGCGGTAATCCCTATTGAAAACTGATCAGGAACACGCTTTTTTCTTATTGCTGCGATTTCAGCACTTATGACCCGGCTGAAAATAGGACCCGGGATAGGAGGAATCCATGTGGAGAAAATAATCTCGTCTTCACTCACGGAAATGGGTTTTTCTTCAGCAAAAATGTTGTTTATACGTTTCAGAAAAGGTTTTGCAAGCTGGGAAAGAGGGCCCTCTGCCTCGAGCACCATCTTTTCGTTATCTGTACTGGCATTTACCTTAATCACCGGACTATCGTATACTCGCATGGATACACCTGATAAAGTTAGTGTCAAAAGATGAAAACTTTTAGGGTCTAAGTAGGAAACTAGATGGTAGTATTTTTGGCATTTATAGATACAGAAATTTGACAGAGTCAATTCATTTTTCAGAATGAGTAGAACTAAATCAGATATTCTGAATCATGTCTATAGTTATATAATCAGTAATCTGGAAAAGCTTATCCCTTGCCGGACAATCCCGGAATGTTCCAAGGGTTTCTTTTGCGGCACTAACATGCCGCCTTACAGAATCTATAGACTTCTCTAAGGCTTCTTCCTTTGACATGTCCCTCATGTAAATGTGCGGCAGGGTTTCAGACGTAAATTTAGATTCCTTGCCCTCGACCACTTCCAGAAATTCAAGGATGTCATCAACAATCTGGTATGCAGTTCCCAGGGAATTCCCAAAGAAGCTAAAACGCTCCGCAAGAGCCTCATCAGCTCCTCCAGTATAAGCCCCAATGGATGCACTGATTGCGAATAGAGAAGCTGTCTTTTTATAGATGCATTTTAAATAATCACTTTCTCCGAAGTTATCGTCATCAAGCTTCAGGTCGAGAACTTCTCCTTCCGCCATATCCATTCCCGCCGTTCCAAAATCTCGAATTACCTTTTCCCCATAAGGGGAAATGAATGCAATTGATTTTGCAATAAGATAATCTCCACAGAGCAGTGCTCTGGAAGGCCCGAATTTTTCAGGTGCAGAAGGCAGGTTCCTTCGGATAAGCCCCTGATCCAGCAGGTCATCATGAATTAAGGAAGCCGAGTGCATCATTTCAACGGCAAGGGCTGCATTAAGGCTCCGGGAATATGAGCCCGAACAGATCTCACTGACCAGAAGCAGGATAATTGGTCGAATTCGTTTTCCTCCGGAATGACAGACATGCCCAACCATTTTTTTTAAGCCGGAGTCCTCTATTCGGGCAATTGAGTCCTCGATCCCGGCTTCTACATATCTGTATTCTTCCCATTCTTCAATATTCATCAATATTACTCCGTATACTTTGACGGGCATCCGGTAACTATTTTATTTGCCTCAAACGTAGATTCGGAAACCATTGATCCGCTGATGGTCACCTGTTTTCCTTCGGCAATATTGGAAGGAAGGTTTCCTACATAATTCACATGTATCTTAAGGTTTTCATCATTTTCGTCTTTCAGTTCAAATGATGTCATACCAGGAGACGTTTCAAGGCTCCCATCCTCTACAATTCCCATGGCATTTATATTCTGCCCGACATAGCTCTGAGGATCAGAGAGAAGCTCAGATACCGCAAGGTATCCGGCTGAAGAGTCAACTCCATATAATCCTATAAGAAATATACCAGCAATAAACGCAACTGCAAGCAAGGATTTCTTTCTTTTATTCATTTTAAAACCCCGTATAACTCGATCATTACATTAACCTTTTGTTGAACTCTGCATACGTCTTAAGTAATGAAAGGAGGTAGACAAATATGAGGATCCAGCTGATTGCAAACGCCAGAATAAAGGGTTCCATTTGTATCACATCTTTGAGCTATCAGCTTCTCCAGCCCGGTTTTGAAGCCAGGGCAGTGTAAGGGAAGAAAGCTGGTTTTGAGAACTTATGTCTAGCTCTATATAAGAGTATATATTCCTTATCAGAGAAATAAGATTCCCGGGAGAAAAAGAGGAAAAATTAGAGTTTAACCCCCACAGTAAAAATAATAATAGTGATTTTGATCGAAAGAACATAATATTATTTTCACAGTATTATATTATGACATACATAAATATAAATTAGAATTTTTGCAAAGCTGACACATAGAAATGAAGTGATTTGATTTCAAAAAGTAGCAAAAAGAGATGAATTTAGCCAGATAGCCCGGATTTTACAATGACAATAATATCATATTGTAAAATACAGATTTGGAGGGATTTACTCTAAAATATTCATGTTAAAAACCTATCTGGCAGGCAAGCAGGGTTGACAATAGAATAAAACTCTGCCTATAAATTTAAAATATACAATGAACCGGACGATTCGACGGGCACTTTCACACGATTTAATGTTAGTAATCTGAATTTGCAGACTCGAAATTCTAAAAGAATCAATTTAGTAAAACCTGATTTTGTTATTTGCCTTTTTTCCGAAGATACTTGACTGCTATTCTAAATGGCACATTTTCAGCCTTTATATGATGCCTTTTATCGAGATGTCTTTTTATTACAATGCCATTCCAAACAATTATGCAATCTCATTTACCCACCGAATAATTAGGTATTCCGCCTTTACAGGTCTATTTTATCTTGTGCGGGGGGAGGTCTCCAGACGGGGTGGGGGAGGCACATTATAACGTTTGGATAGAAAGGTGGTTTCAAGGATCAAGCATAGTAAGGAGTCTTTTCTTATGGGAGACAGGTCAGTCACGGCACTGCCTGGTACAGAGGAGAAATCAGGAAGGCAATTTTCGGATATTCGGAATAATATAGAACCACATCAACCGAGTAATCAGGACCACCCGATAATTAAGGAAGAAAATAGAAAGAGCTAATCCTTAACCCGGATTCGGCAGGTCTACATTAAAAGGTGAGAATTTACAATGATAACGTTTTTGGGAAAAATATATTACACAATTTCACTTATTAAGAGGGTTTACAATAACAGAACAATATTCACCCATAATTTCATAAAAATAGGAGAAATTAGGGGAAGGGAAAAGGGAGATATGCCACAATAACGCCGGAGTGTATTAAAAAAGTTACAGTGTCAAGCGAAAACATTATATTCAACAAATACCTCTAGAGGTGTTGCAGTTTGCGTTGATGGTCTAGTGGCTATGACTTGGGCCTTCCAAGCCCAAAACCCGGGTTCGAATCCCGGTCGGCGCATTTAACCCTTTTCAAGTAGTTTTAAATTATCTCTTCTCTTATTTTGTAACTAAACAAAGACAACATCATTGCGAGGGTTGCCCAGCCAGGTCAAAGGCGATGGGCTTAGGACCCATTTTCGTAGGAATTCGTGCGTTCGAATCGCACCCCTCGCATTTCTTTTAACAGGACTCTTTTCTTTTATAAAGAACCACCGGACAATCCGGACTTTATCAGTATCTTTTCTACATAAAGCCAGAAAAATCCGACTATGCAGCCCATAAGTGCGCCTACAAGCACATCCGAAGGGTAATGGACTCCGATAAATATCCGGCTTAAACTTACAGAAAAAGCAAATGCCCAGACTAAAAGTTTAAACTTTCCGGCTCTTGGATGCAAAAAGGTAGCCGAAGCAAAGGACATGAGAGAATGCCCGCTCGGCATCGAGTATCCTGTGGTACAGGTCACAAAACGGATGGTTTCAGGTCTTGGAACTTCAAAAACAGGCTTTAAAGCCAGTGCTAAAGCCCAGGAGGATACAAGCAAGGCAAGGAAAAGTATCGTTTCCTGCCTGCCCCTGAAATAAAAGAGAGCCGCAAGAATCAGAAAAAGAAAATAATCGAATTTAAGGCTTATAAATAGCATAACGGGGTCCAGAAAGGAAAAGGAGTTCAGGAACATCAGAACATAATAATCAAACTGAGAAAACATTGACAAGCAGGACCCCTCTTAACTTTGCCGAATACCCGGAGTAAAACCTATTATCTTTAATAAATTAGATTAGTTTCGGCTTTCAAACTATTTATTATTTGTATAGTGCCCATATTTTGCATAGCTGGATTTTCCCTTACAGAGGTTTTCTTACTAGATATCTCTCTGAACTGGAATGCGCGACAAGCTTTCCGCCTTCGAGTATGGATACTGAACCATGTCCGCAGCAGACAAGGCATTTCTTCCCCTTTTGTAAGAGTTTGTTATCAAGTTCCAATATAAGGGAAATGAGAGCGTTTCGTTCTTCTCTTGCAAGGTTGCTGTCTACATTTACCGATGTCATGAGATAATCAGCCAGAAAATTGTATTCAGCCCTCTCCGGGCTCAGGCTCCTGAAGTTGATCACGGCGTCCTGAGGGAAGACAAGCCCTTCCTCAGGGCACAGGTAGAAGATTTCCCCATGCATGTGCCCTCCCAGCCCCTGAAGGGCTTCAAACTCAAGGTCCCCTATCCTGAAGCGAGAAATAACCGGAAAAGCGCCCCTTTTCTCAAGTTTTTCATCCGGAGCTGAGATTTCGGGAAAAAGGATTACATTTGAGGGAGGGGTGAACCTTGAAAAGAGGTTAATCATTTTGGTATAAACCTCTTCCAGGATACAGCCCTGATTGCTGGACCCATAAGCTCTGCTGGTTTCCCGCGTAATTTTCAGGGTTTCGGGGTTGAGGTAAGAGGGAGCGGAAAAATAGCCTGCCGCCCCACAGTGGTCAGCATCTGCATGAGTAATGTAGATTCTTTTAAGCAGGCTCAGGTCCCCAAGCCCGTAGTGCTGAAGCATATTCACGACATCAGGCTGGTATATCCCGTAGCCCGTATCAATCAGGACCCTTTCGTCAGGCGTATCGAAAAGATAGATATTTCCTCCGCAGGGAAGCTGGAAGCAGAAAAGTTCAATGCCGTCCTTTACCCTGACCCGCTGCACATCGGCATAAAAGCCATCTCCTGAAGTCCGGCTAAGGGTTTCCCCGACTTTCAGGATGTTCTCAAAGACCTCAACCGGATCTTTCCGCAGGTTTGAGAGCTCCTGAGCAATATGATTGATGTCGTGCAGAAATTTCATTAAAAAGGTATCTTCTGCGTTTCCGAGATAGTGCCTCAGTTTCTGGGCAAGACGCAGGTAAAAAACCGTATCATCGAGCTTTTCTCCTGTTGTGTCATACTCAACAATCTCAAGCCTGTACTTTGATTTGAGCTGGTTCAAGAGAGCATCTATAAGGCCGGCATTTTCAATATTCAGGCTCACGACAAGCCTTTCAGGATGCTGCCCCCTATCATCAAAATCAAGGGAAGTGATATTTGCCCCTGAAGAAGTGGTGTGATCCAGGAAATCGAATAAAGCTCCGGGGCAGTTAGGGAGATAGACATTGAATTTAAGATAAGTTACAGGCTGCAGAGAGGTCTGAAGGTAACCTATTCTTTCCAGCTCCCCAAGGATTTTTTGATAAGCCTGTGAAGCAGCCGTTACCTCGAAAAAGACGGTGTTCCTGTCGATCCTCCGGTCATACTGGATCCGGTTGATGTTTCCTTCATACCGCGTGATAATCTCAGCTGCCCTGTGCAGTGCTCCGGGCTTATCAGGCATGCAGGCGATAAAAGAGAACTGTTCCATGAAACATCCCCTGAGCAGATAAAAACCGTTTTTCTGATAACTTAGATAAAATCCTGCCTTACTTTAAGCTTTCCTGTTAACGTGAAAAAGGAGGAGAAATGAAGAGGAGGAGAAATGAAGAGGAAGAGAAATGAAGAGGAAGAGAAATGAAAAGGAATAATTCAGCACTCAAGCACAACAGCCCGGAGTCCAAGAGCTCCAAAAACTTCCATGATCTCCGAAAGAGGATTTTCTTCCCTGTAAAAGAGATGAGAACTGCAGGCACAGTCCGTGCATCCAAAGCCCGGAGCTGAATTTCCTCCAAGCCTGCGGGCAAGTTCACACTCAAGCCGGGTAGAAGTACCGGCACAAACTGCCCAGGATAATCTGAACGAAGAGTTCAGATGGAGATAATCCACGTGCCACCTGGGATTCTTATCCCTTTTCAAAGAAAGGTCAATATGTCTTTTTACTCTCTTCATGCCCCCGGAACCGAGAGCTGAGCCTGTATATATATGAAAGCCTTCTGGAAAGGAAAATGCGCCCTTTTTCCCGACATCTATTACGCAGTCCCGGTTTTCGAACACCAGACAGTAAACCCCTTTTTCGGAAAAATCCATTTTTAAGACCCCAATTCTTAAGACCTCGACCTGTTGCCGGAAATCTGATGTTTGTTTTCGGAAACCTCAAGGTACTTTTCAAGCAGAGGCACCACCATGTCTTCCAGCAGATCTTTTTCCTTCAGGGCTTCAACCCAGGAAGAGGGAACTGCCTCGATCCCAAGCCCTGCCCCGAGAATTCCGCCTGCAACGCTGCCCACCGAATCCGAGTCTCCGGTTATGTTCACTGCGGTTTGAACTGCTTTTTTGTAATCATCAGGGTACCGCAGAATGCAGAAATAAGCAAGTGCAAAGGTTTCATCCGCATACCAGCCCTGCCCGATTTTCTGGAGAGCCTCTCCATCAGTCAAATTACTATGAGCCAGTTCATAAGAGCCTTTGAGGGCTTCCGTAAACTCATCAGAAATTCCTTCCGTTGCCCTAAGAAGGAGCAGAAACATTTCTTCGGGGGCTATACCGTCAAGAGCCATTTTAACAGCATATGCTCCTGCAACGGATGCAGCATCTGCAGCCGGGTGAATATGAGTAATTCTGCCGGAAAGTGAAGCTGCTTTAACCAGCTTATCAGGATCGTTCCGGAAGATGAAGCCAAGGATTCCAACCCGCATGAGGCTTCCGCATGTTTTTGAATTTATTCCTGACCTGCTCCAGTGAATCCCGTCCCTGAGATTAAGGGCTGCCCCTCTGGTGGTCGCTCCTGCCCCAAGGTCAGGTTCATCCAGCCACAGGATAAGTTCCTCTGCAATCTTATCCATAAGCTCTGGAAGTTCAAGTTCTGCCCCATGCAGGAGCCCTCTGGCAAGCACAAGCATCAACTGGGTATCATCGGTCCAGAAAGCATCAGGAGTCAACTCAAGAATTCCCTGTTCTCCATATATCTCTTTTATCTGCTCAAGGGTCAGGTGTTCTACAGGGCGGCCAAGAGCGTCCGCACATGCAGTGCCGAACAGGTAACCGCGGAGTTTGCTTTCGACATTGATAGTTCTTGAGTCCATATTTACCAATTATTTTGTTTTTCTGCAATTAATCGCTTTTAGATTAATACTTTCACCCCGAAAACATAAACAGGATATACATTGAAATGGAAATACAGAACCTGGGTACATCGATAAAAGAACAAAAGATGTAAAAGGGGGAAGATTTCATTGGCAGACGGTGGTTTAATAAGTGAACAGGAAACTCACAAAAACCAAGAGGCAGCAACCACAATACAGGAAACGGTGAAAGAAGATTATAAATGGATTGCTAAAGGGGACACATATCCTGTAAAAGAGCTGCTTAAAAAAACCGGGATGCTCTGGGACAGGCAGCATAGAGAGTGGTACAGTAATAAAAAGCCTGATGTCAGGATAGAAGGCATTTACATCATGAGAAAAAAGGCATAAGGTGTTTTTAAAGGGTGAATATCAGAATAAATTAGTGCAAAAAATTGATGTGAAAAATTAGTGTGAAAAAGAATTGGTGCAAAAAGAATTGGTGCAAAAAGGAAAAGTGCTCCGATGGGGATTTGAACCCCAGTCGCAGGAGTGAGAGTCCTGAATGATTGGCCGAGCTACACTATCGGAGCACGCTGTCACTTATGTTTTGCTGTAAGGCAGCATATCATCAAGTAATTTATAAAATATAAACCTTTCGTCTGATTCTTGAAAAAATATAAGAATTGCCGGCAAGGAATGGATCCCTGCTCGGCACAAAAAAAGGAAAGCCGTTCCCAGACGGGTTAATAATCAGGTTCAGGCTTTCTAATCCGGTTCTCTACAGGCAGATGCTTTCTAAATAAGTTATTCCAACAGGTTACACGAACATGGCCTGAGGAATTGTGGGCGCCTGCACGTTTACAACCTTGTCATAAGCTTTAAGGAAATCTGCCATGGTGATCTGCTGACCGCGTCTGCGCAATACAAATATTCCGGCTTCTTTGACAATTACACTTATCTCTGCCCCGCTCCTTCCTGACATAGCCTTTGCAAGCTTCTCAAAGTCCACATCATCGGCAAGTTTCATCTTACGGGTGTGGATCTTCAGGATCTCAATCCTGCCTCTTTCATCAGGGAGTGGAATTTCAATTGATCTGTCAAACCTGCCAGGTCTGAGGAGAGCAGGGTCAAGCAGGTCAATCCGGTTGGTTGCCGCAACCACCTTTACGTTGCCTTTTGGATCAAAACCATCCATTTCGGCAAGGAGCTGAAGCATTGTTCTGTTTACCTCTGCCGAGCCGCTGGTCCCATCATATGTCCTCATGCTGCCCACGGCATCGATTTCATCTATGAAGAGGATGCTTGGGGACTTGTCTCTTGCAAGCTGGAAGATATCCTTGACGAGCCTTGAGCCTTCCCCTACAAACTTCTGGACGAGGTCGGAACCTGACATTCGGATGAAGGTGGCTTTTGCCTGAGAGGCTATGGCTTTTGCAATCAGAGTCTTCCCCGTACCCGGAGCACCGTGGAGCAGAACGCCAGAGGGAGGTTCGATTCCCAGGTCCTCAAAAAGCTCGGGTTCGGTGAGCGGAAGTTCCACACTTTCACGGACTTCCTGAAGTACATCCTCCAGCCCGCCAATCATGCTGTAGTCCACACCGGGAGAATTGATAAGCTCCATAACCTGAGCTCTCACGTCGGCAGCCCTGCTCACTATGGAAATAATTGAGTAAGCTCCGTTTACAGCAACCCTCATTCCGGGCTCTATTTTTCCTAGACATTCTTCCGGGATCTGCGTAAGGACTTCCTGGTTGTTTCCGTGCTGCCTGATAAGGGCAATTTCCCCGGTAACCTCAAGAATGGTTGCAATGAAAAGTGGAGGTTCAGTAAGCTGTTCCAGATGAGCTTTTAATTTATTGATTTCCTGAAGGTGCCTGCCTGTGGCTACACTGGCTTCAAGGAGCCGGGCCTTCATATTTTCGTTCTGGACCTTAAGTATCTCTATTTCGGTTAAGAGAGATTTCACATCCTCAGGAATGATCTCCCCGCACTCAAGCTGAAACTCTACCCTGGACTTAATATCTTCCAGGGAAGATCTTATGGCACTGTCTTCTGACATTTGAAAACACCTGTTTTGTGGTATAAAATTGATTTGAATATCCTGGTTTCAGGTTAATTGAGTTCTAAACGTGTGTGATCTGGTTGATTTAGTTGATTTGAAGGCAAAAGGTTTACGGATAACCCGGTTTGCAGGTAATGGTCTGTGGCTAACAGGGTTTTAGCAATTACCCTGCGGACTTCAGTATGTAATTCTTCCGGGATCTGCCTCCACCCCTTCAGGGCTTTTACAATAAAGCAAAAGCCTGAAAACGGGCGCCAGGAACAGAACAATACTTTTCATGACTATTGCCCTTTGGAGGGCAATTGCATGTTACCCGGTGCAGACAATTTATACATATGCCTTTTACGGGATAGCGTACACGTATCAAAGGTTAAAATGTAATTGAAGAGGTTCTTATCGTGTTCACAGTATATATAAGATGCCGGGAATAAATATGCATATGTAAATATAAAAATGATATATATAAGTTCCTGTAATACCTGCAGCCCATTGCCGACCCCTATTAAATTACTTTTTAATGCTCACTTAATATACATCAGCTTTATTGTTTATTTCAGACTCCCTATTTGTCCTTTCAATTAATTATACGTAATTGTCACTTTTCAATGTCACCGCAGTTCTCCCCTGAAGGGCCAGAATTTAGGAAGTAAAAGCAAAAAATTACGGATTTTTTAAATAGGTCTGCCCTGGAGAAAGAGTTATATAAAAACATTTCGTTAGAAATATGCAAAATTCCGGGCTAAAAAGAAGCTAAGTAGAATAAATAAGTAAAGATGATAAGTAACTTCACCGCGTTTCAGATAAATTAGACATATTTTATATATAATTCTCCCATCTAGATAATAAAAAATATAAAGTCGTCTACATAAATAAAAAATTTAAAGGATAGATTTAATAATAAAAGCATAATATCATTCCACATGCGTGCATCAGAAGATTTTCTAAGAGTAGGCGCAACAGTCACATTTGTTGGCTTTATTATAGTATTATTAGGCATTGTTCTTACAATGTTACAGCATCCTGCAAAAACACAAATGGGCGGACTGATCATGCTCGGACCCATCCCGATAGTATTCGGCTCTGCTCCTGAAATTACAACAAATATGCTTGGGCTTGGGTTATTAATAACGATTCTTTATCTATTCCTGTGGAAGACGAAACGTTGATTGGAAACTTACTTGTTTTGACTGGAATTTTCATTATACTCTTCGGGTTTTTAATGCTTATAATCGGAACAGCCATAGGCATGCGCGAGAATTTCGAACCTGGAAAAGGATATTCAAAAAGAAGAGACCGGTTCGGAAAAGAAGCTGATTCCGGAAATTCGTTCGGTTTTGAGGAACTCGATAAGAAAGAGCCTCATGCAGGAAAAGCCGGGTCAAGGATAAGAGGCGGAGGAGTAATTATGCTCGGTCCGATCCCGATTATCTTCGGAAGCGATGGAGAAAGTGCAAAGACAGCAGCAATTCTTGCGATAATCCTGATGGTTCTCAGCCTGCTTATTTTCAGAGGCATAATATTCTAAATTTGCCTGCATTTGCATTCAAACATTTATCTACCCTGTTTTCAAAGCCACCCTGTTTTCAAAGCCACAGAATTTAAAACTGCTTGCCCCTTAATCTCGTTGTTTCATGACATGCCATTGCCCCATGACAGGCTATTGCTTCGATGTACTCCCGCTTCATTATATACATAATAATCTGGGCTGGTAATATAACGGGACTTGGACAACGGGGGGTAATTATTATGCTGCCCTGCTGCAGGGATAGTATCAGGACTGAAAGAGAGTTTTCCGCCATTCAGTTTATGGAAAGGGGGTCAGGGCGCTTAAACTGCGTACGGACTTAAGGAACACATTGGAGAATATTATTAAAAGTGTGCCCCGGGACGGAAGCAAATAAACCGGACAAAACCTTATTAAGGTTAAGCCCGATTCATGGCTTATGTTTACGATAATCACAGGCGCGCAGTTCGGTGACGAGGGAAAAGGCAAGATTGTCGACCTTCTTGCAAAAGACTATGATATTGTTGCCCGTTTCCAGGGCGGGAACAACGCAGGCCATACAGTAAAGGTAGGAGATGAGGTCTACAAACTGCACCTGATCCCCTCAGGCATTCTGCTTGATGCCAGGGTACTGATCGGGCCTGGGGTTGTTCTGGACCCGGAGGTTTTAGCCGAAGAAACCGCAATGTTTGAGAAGCACGGGATAAAGGTAAATGCAGGAAAACTCGGGATTGATGCAAAAACAAGTATCATTATGCCTTACCACATAGAAATGGATGGGCTTAGAGAAGCTGCAAGGGAAACGAAAATCGGAACCACCAAGCGCGGAATCGGCTATGCCTATATTGATAAGGTAGCCAGAGACGAGATCCGCATGGCTGAACTTGTGGACAGGGAGCGCTTCCTGGCAAGGCTTGAAGAACTTGCCCCTCAGAAAGAAAAGGAAATCGAGGCAATGGGAGGAGACCCGAAGGTCGTCAGAGATCCGGCCCACATAAAAAGATACCTGGAACTGGGAAAACAGTTTGCTGCCTATATTACTGATGTTTCCAGGGAAATCAATCAGGCTCTTGATGAAGGAAAGAATGTCATGGCTGAAGCCGCCCAGGGCACCCACCTTGACGTTATACACGGAACCCAGAAATTCGTAACCTCTTCTTCCACAATTTCAGGCTCTGCATGTGCCAACCTTGGAGTGGGACCTACGAGGGTAGATAACGTCATTGCCATAGTAAAAGCCTATATAACAAGAGTTGGGGAAGGACCTCTACCAACAGAGCTTGCCGGGGAACTGGGAGAAAGGATGCAGAAAGCCGGAGGAGAGTTCGGGACAACTACAGGCAGAGGCAGAAGATGCGGCTGGTTTGACCTCCCACTCCTTAAAAAGGCTATTGCCCTTAACGGATATACGGAAATTTCCCTTACCAAACTGGACGTACTGACAGGCTTTGACCCTCTCAGGATCTGTGTTGGATACAAATATAAAGGAGAAAGCCTGGACTATCCCCCGGAACTTACAGAAGATCTCCGGGACTGCAGTCCGGTGTATGAAGACCTCCCTGGCTGGAAAGCCGACCTGACAGGAGTGAAAGCCTATGAAGAGCTTCCGGAAAATGCCAGAAACTATGTCAGAAGGCTTGAAGAGCTTATGAAAGTCCCTGTCAAATATATATCGGTAGGTCCGGGAAGAGCACAAACCTTTAAAAAAGAATAATGCCATTTAGTAAACCTGTTCGGTATCTTACCGAAAAATGTATATATTAACCAATAAATTTATCAACCCCATTTTCCAGTTTAGACTAAAATCATATTAACCGGCATTATCGGGTCTTCGGACCCAAATTTTAAAGAGTCCGTAGCCAGCTTATAAACCAGCAATGGATTTCTCGAAAGAGCATAAGAGTTACCTCTTTTCGAGAACAAGAGTTACATTCCTGACAGATTCGGGGGGGAAGAATCGGCACTATCGCCCGAACCTGCAAAATTAACTTAATTCGCATAAGGAGGAGAGCATGACAACAGTATTTGATGTTCCTGCAATGGAAATGATCGACAAGCTTGCAGGTATTCTGAAGGAAAATGAAAAGGTAGTTCCCCCCGAATGGGCAGGGAACGTGAAAACCGGTGTTCACAAAGAACTCCCCCCGACCAATGAAGACTGGTGGTACGTCAGGTGCGCAGCAGTCCTCAGAAAGATCTATACCGACGGACCAATCGGAATCGAGAGACTCCGCTCAGTATATGGGGGAAAGAAGGACAAGGGTGTCCAGCCCTCCCGCAAAGCAAAGGGCAGTGGTTCTGTTGCCAGAAAGGCAGTACAGCAGCTTGAAACTGCAGGCTTCCTGCAGAAGGTAAAGGACGGAAGAACAGTATCTGCAAAAGGGCGTTCCATGATGGATAACGCAGCACACGAACTTAAGCAGGAACTGCTCGAAAAGATTCCGGAACTTGCAAAATACTAAAAGAGAAGCTACTTCAGAAAGGGACCTGAGAAATTCGGATCCCCTTTCATATATATTACTAACCAAATTCCAGAAAACCGGTTTTTTCGGTGATTGCCATGTCTAATATGGATGATGAACTCGAAGAAATCCGAAAGAGACGGCTTGCAGAAATTCAGAAACAGCAGGCACCACATCAGCAGCCTGATATGCAGGCAGCTTACCAGCAGGAGCAGGCAAGAGCTGAAATGGAAGCTCAGAAGCAGGCTATACTGAGGCAGATCCTGACTCCCGAAGCAAGGGAACGCCTGACAACTCTGAAGATGTCAAGGCCGGCCCTTGGGGAACAGCTTGAGATGCAGCTGATATCGCTTGCCCAGAGTGGAAGGCTCCAGTCTCAAATCGATGACGAGCAGCTGAAATCACTCCTGATGCGGATGCAGCCAACGAAACGCAAGACGTCCATAACCCGGGTTTAAGCACAATGAAAGTCTCGGTCCTCTTTAGTGGAGGTAAGGACAGTTCACTCTCTGCCCTTTTGCTGGAGCCGTTTTTTGAGGTAGAACTCGTAACCTGTAACTTCGGATTGCTCCCTACAGGAGAAATCGCAGCAAAAACTGCTGAGGAGTTACACTTTCCACACAGGGTCCTTTCTCTTGAGCGAGAAATCCTGGAAAAGGCATACGAGATGGTACTGAAAGAAGGGTTTCCGAAAAGCGCGATCAATTATATCCACGAAAGAGCTGTCGAAACTCTTGCTATGGATCCGACAGTAAAAATGATTGCCGACGGAACCAGGCGGGATGACAGGGTCCCAGTGCTTTCGATCTCACAGGTGAGAAGCATTGAAGACCGGCTGGGAGTACAGTATTCCTGCCCCCTTAAAGGATACGGCAAAAAAGTTGTGGATTCTCTTGTCGGATGTTACCTGAATGTTGAACAGGGTCCGAGTGAGAGTACCCAGAAAGCAGATTATGAAACAGAACTCAGAGAGTTAATCCGGCAGAGACAGGGAGAGGAGAGAATAAAGGAACTATTCCCTGTTCATTTCCAGTCCCATGTACTTTCAAGGAAGAGATTTCCCTGAAAAAAGAAGCAAATGAATTTGAAAACTGGAAGCTTCCCTGAAGGGGGAAATTCTGGAATAAAGATTTATACAATAATCGAGTTATATTCAACCCCTATACTACTGCTGCAGATTAACCACAGAATATATAGGATTTACAGGACATGGTTAACAGACCTGCCGATTCATTCCGGCATGGTAGAGCCGCAATTACGCAAGGGTTGAAATCACAATCAGCTAATTACCGGATATAACTGTAAATTAACAGAATTATTAGATTATATTACTTACAGTCAACAGGTGTGGTCCACTTGAGTCATAACATGAAAGGACAGAAGAAGCGTCTTGCAAAGGCGCACAAACAGAATACGCGAGTCCCGGTGTGGGTTATTGTAAAAACTAACCGGAAGGTAGTGAGTCATCCCAGGCGCAGACACTGGAGAAGAAGAAGTCTGGATGTGAAATAAGCGAGGATGGTGGGAAAAAAATGGCAGACGACATGGTAAAAGAACAGATCTATACGATTCCCCTCAGAGAGGCAAGGAAAGTCCCTATATGGAAAAGAGCCAACAGGGCAGTTATTGAAGTAAGGGATTATCTCGTAAGGCACATGAAAACCGAATTGACGCAGGTTAAGCTGGACAAATCCATCAATGAACGTCTCTGGGAAAAAGGCTGTGAAAAGCCACCTCTCTCAATCCGAGTACGGGCTGTGAAGTTCGCAGATGGTGAAGTACAGGCAGAGCTTGCCCAGTAAATATATACCAGGAAAGCGAAAAGTCAAAGAATATGATCAGAACAGTGGATATCTACGATACCCCGGTTATCGGGGTCTTTTCAACCTGTACCGAAGATATTGCCCTCGTTCCCCCTATGGCAACCCCAGAGGTCTGCACTATACTCGAAGAGGTGCTGGATGTAAGGGTCATCGAGACTCTTATAAATGGAAGCATTGTAGTGGGAGCCCTTTCAAGAGGCAACTCAAATGGTATTCTGCTTCCATACGGATCCAATGTCGAAGAGATGCAGAGACTCACAGGAGTTCCTGCGGGCACCCTTCCGGACAGGCTGAATGCAGTCGGAAACATCGTGCTGGCAAACGATTCCGCAGCCCTTGTACACCCAGAGCTGTCAGATATGGCTCTGGAAGCCATTGCCAGGACCCTTAAGGTAGACGTTTACAGGGGAACAATTGCCGGGATTAAAAATGTAGGGATGGCAGGAACCGTTACAAATAAAGGGCTTCTGGTACACCCTAAAGTGACAGCTTCAGAAAGAGAAGCTCTGGAAAAGATCTTCGGACTTCCGGTAAACATAGGGACTACTAACTTCGGGACCCAGATGCTTGGCTCAGGTCTGCTTGCGAACTCAAAGAACTTTGTAGCAGGCTCCGAAACAACCGGACCGGAACTCGGGAGAATTGAAGAAGCCCTTGGGTTCCTGGAATGAGCATCAAATCATCCATCTGTTCCAGAACAAAGTTACAGCAAGAGAGTGGTAATGATGAAGAGTTTTATTGTCAAAGGCACGTTTAAAGCAGGAAACAGCTGGGAAAACTTCACAAAGAAGATCGAAAGCCAGAATGAAAAGAATGCAACCGATAAGACATATTCGATCTTCGGAAGCAAACACAGAGTTAAAAGAAACCAGATCCAGATCGAAAGCATAGCTGAGGAGTGAAGGATATGGCAGAAGTCAGTGAAGAGATCAGGAATCTGGCAGCCAGGCATCAGGAATTCCAGAGGCAGGCTGAAGCGCTCAGACAGGAGATGAGCATGGTACAGGCTTCCATTTCCAGCTGCGATCAGACCATTGTGACAATAAATGAGCTGAAAGCAGCTTCAGAAGCAGGCAAAGCTGCGGAAACAATGGTTCCGGTAGGTTTTGGTTCCTATGTTTATGCTGAAGTCAAAAACGCAGATCGAGTCGTTGTTAATCTCGGAGCAGGCTTCAGTGCAGAGGAAACTGCAGAAGGAGCTATCGAAACTCTGAACCGTCGCAAAGAGCAGCTTACGAAAATATTTGAACAGATGAATGCTTCACTGACTAAATTCGCACAGGGGATGCAGGCCCTTGAAGCAGAAGCTGCAAAACTTCAACCTGGCCAGGCCTGAAAAATGCCCTGGCTCGGGCACAGATACCGTATTAGTGAAAATTATAAACCTTATTTAAGAATCGAATAATATCATTAACTTTAATTATTCCATCAACTCTAATACTATTCCATCAACTCTGATTATCTCATTAATTTCAATTACTTCATTAAACTTTAATTACCTATTTTTTACTGAATCTTTTCGGGATGGATCCTGTGTTCAACAAATTTAAAGAGAAACTTGGGAGTTTTAAGAAGGCGCTCAGCAAAACGATTGATGAAAAGGCAGTAGAAGTCGAACCAGTAGTCGTTGAGCAGGCGCCCGTAAGCGAAGAAAGCCTCGAAGAGGAAATTGAGCCGATAATTGAAGAAAATACCATCGAGGCTGCCCTGAAAGAAGAAAGTCCCGAAGCCGAAACGGTTACTGCTTCTCCGGGAATCGCCCATATTCCGATAGAAGATCTGAAGAAAGCGGAATACAGGAAAAAGCTTGAAGACAGAAAGAGGGTTGAAGGGAAAAAAGTAGAGGAAGAGAAACCCCCTGAAGAGAAAAAGTCTTTTTTCAAAAAGGTCGTCCCGAAAGTCGGGTTTGCTCAGAAAGCTAAAGCCCTTGTATTTAATAGAGAAGTCTACCTGGATAGCAAGGATCTTGAAGAGCCGATGTGGGAGCTTGAAATGGGTCTCCTGGAAAGTGACCTTGCCCTCTCGGTTTCCGAGGCTATTGTTGAGTCTGTGAAAAACCAGCTCACAGGCACTACAAAACGGATTGGAAGCAATACCGGAGAAATAGTTGAAGCAGCCCTGAAGAAAGCAATCCTTGATGTTGTATCTGCTAATACCTTTGATTTTGATGATTATGTAAAAAACAGGCAAAAGCCAGTTCATATTGTCTTTGTAGGGATTAACGGAACCGGAAAAACAACATCCATTTCAAAGATGACACACAGACTGCTTAAATCGGATTATTCGGTAGTTCTTGCTGCAGGAGACACATTCAGGGCAGGTGCTATTGACCAGCTGGGAATTCATGCAAGCAGGCTTGGGGTAAAGATGATTAAGCATCAGGCTGGAGCCGACCCGGCAGCTGTTATTTATGATGCTGTCCAGTATGCAAAAGCGCATAAAATCGATTTTGTGCTCTCTGACACGGCAGGCCGCATGCATACAAACATGAACCTTATGGCACAGATGGAGAAGATCTGCAGGGTAAGCTCTCCAGACCTCATAATCTTCGTGGACGAAGCCGTAGCCGGAAACGATGCGGTAGAAAGGGCTGCCCAGTTTAATGAGGCTGTCCCGATTGACGGGTCCATCCTGACAAAAATCGATGCAGATTCCAAAGGAGGAGCTGCCATATCCATTGCTTACATTACAGGCAAACCGATTCTCTTTTTCGGGATGGGACAGGGTTACGAAGACCTGAAAAAATTCGATCCCGAATGGTTTGTGGACCAGCTTTTCAACCAGTAAAAATCACTCAAGCAGCAAGCGATCAGTAAACTGAAGAATTCCCGGAAAAGAAAGAGCGCACTTACTCTTGCAGCCCAGCCTGTTTTCCGGGAATTCAACTGCAAAATACGGTATTGCAGTAAATAATAATAATAATAATAATAAAAAGAAGAAGAGAAAAAGAAGAAATAATAATAAAAAGAAGAGAAAAAGAAGAACAATAATATTGCAAGTTTATTTAGGAAGAAAGAGAAACTTAAGGAATCTGAAAGTTTCTAAATTTTAAGGTTCTTCAGGAATTATAATCCAGGCTATAATATAACCAACTATTCCAGCTCCATTCAGAGAAAAGAGCGCCCATAAAAGCCTTATGAGCGTAGGGTCCACATCAAGGTATTCACCTATGCCCCCACATACTCCGGCAATGATCCTGTTCTTCTTTGACCTGTACAGTTTCTTCATATGATTACCTCTACTCCAGGAAAACACTCTAAGTTACCTGAAAAATATTCAATCATCTAATTATACCGGGTTTCATTTGAGTCCCCCTGATATAAGGAATTGTTTATATAAGATTTATAAGTGACTCTCCATTTTTCTGAGTATGTCGAAGTTCACCGAAATTTCGGCTTTAAACGTAGTCTATGAATCAAGACCGGCTTTTCTATCAGATACTTACCCACTCACTCATTATCTCTTCAGAGAACAGGTTTTCCCCGACAGCCCGCACATACACTCTGAAAGTCTTGCCTCCGGGAACTCTGAGCCCTTTTGCAACAAACTGGTAAGATTCTTCCGGCTCCACATTTACAGGATCGCTTTCTATCTGGTCCCAGGCCCTGATTTCATCATCAGCCTGAAGGGAAACATAAATGGTGGTATCTTCAGCTATTTCGGAACCCACATTTCTCAGAGTAACGTTAACGTCCACCACCCCTTCTTTTTGCGAGTACTCACACTGGGCATTGAAATCAAGATTGACAAGAGGTCTTCGGTACACAGGGATGACCTGGACGGACTCATCTTTATACTCATCAGGCATCTCCCCTATCTGCCAGTTGCTTCCCGTAGTTTCCAGATAGTAGTAATGATTGTTTTGATATTCGAAACTCCTGCCTTTTGTTTCAGGGTCACACTTTATTCCGAGAGCCATGTGCTCCGGGAGTTCGAGGAGGACGACATCGTAGCCCATCTCCTGCAGGATTGCTACGGAAAGAATGGAGGTATCCTCACAGTCTCCACCGTTATCATAGAGGGTCTCATAAGGAAAACGGGGGTACTGGTCATATCCGGAACTTGCAACGTCTGATGTGTAGTTAAGGGATTGGATAAAAGAAACACAAAGACCCGGCACCTTATTTTCTTCAAGCCCGTACTCCTTTGAAAGGGATAAAAGAGTATCTGCAATATTTTTAATTAGCCAGTCATCATATGGGTCAGAAGCAAAAAGGTCATATTCCCTTTTGCGTGTCCTTGACTCATACGTGTCATAAAGCTTATCGTCAAGCAGTAAAGTAAGGTACCATTTGTAGCCGTCATAATTCCAGGAGTAAGTTCTGGACGATTTCCCTGGTGCTACGGATTCTTCCGCGACCAAGCTACTGGAAGGTTCAAGATTCTTATTCTCTGCTCCCGGCAGGTTCTTCTGTAGTCCTTTGTTGCCAGAATCTCCGGATACCTCAGAAAAAGGCCAGAAGAAAAGAACCCCGGCCATATAAACGAGTAAGAAAAGAAAAATCAGTTTAGTTCTAGCTTTCATAATTAACGCCCATCCGGAAACGCATTAATTAAATTTCCAGAGATCCTCTCTTAAGTGAGACTCAATCGGATTCAGTTCCATCAGATCTTCAGGATATGGTTCGAAAAAGGTCTGATGCATAAGATAGTCGTTATCAAATCGTGCGACCCATGCCCTGATTGTATTTATTGCAGGACAAATGGAGACCTTTCCTCCCCTGTACTTTTGGACCCAGTCTAAAAACAGGGCCTTCTCACGGCTCGAAAGTTTATCTGAAAAATACCCTAATGCATGCATTAACACATTGATGGTTGAGGTATATCTGGGAGCATTGGAGAGAGCATTGTACAGGTGCGCCTCATAATCGGAAGCCAGCTCTTTGAAGGGCTTGCCTTCTCTGTTTGCGGTAATCGCCCCTAATTTACGGAGCTCAGCCTGACTATAAGCCATAAGAAGAAGTTTATTATCTGTGTGGAAACTTCTCAGATCCTTCATACTACCTTTAACCTTTACTTCTCGAAAAGCTGAAAATGTAAAGAGTTTTGCCAGGAAATGCTCTTTAATCCGGGCATTCCGGAGTCTGCCTTCATCCTCAATAGGGAGGAAAGGGTACCTTTTCAGAACTGCACCCCCTAAGTACCCTGAAGTTTTCCCAACTGCCCCTTTTCCCTCAACAGCCGGATAAACCTTTACGTCCTTGAGCCCACAGGAGGGAGACCTGAACTTCAGGATGAAGCCGTCCACATCTTCTATAGAGTCAAGGAAACGAGTACAGAAAGTAATCATATCTTCGGTGACATCCTTCCCGCTCGAGGGTTGAACAAGCCTGTGTTCTCCTCTGTCAAGGACTATTCTCACCGGGGTTCTTGGAACTCCAAGCCCGATCTCTACTTCTGCACAGACAGGCAGGAAATCAACGTATTCCTTAAGTTTTGCCACTACAGGACTGCTAATCATATCTCCGTTATATCGGCAGTGGTCGAATTCAAGGCATCTGCTGACAACAACCTTCGGCCTGGAAAACTCTCTCATTTAACCCCCATACAAAAAGGAGTTGCTTACATAAATTGCTTTTCAGACAAAAAGAAGCATGAGACGTATTTAGGATATAAGCTAAAATATTATAAAAAGAGATTATAAAAGCAGTATTTCCAGAAAGAAGAGTTTTTTTCCTTTATCCGATTCTGAGTATAGTGAAATAAATAGATAAGATACATATAAATATCTAAATTGGTGATTTTATTTGGGGGAATATTATGGCTGATATTTTGAGATTATCACCGGCTATTTGTGCGCATCCAGACGATACGTCAACTACCCCTGAGCTAAAGACTCCGGAATTTCCTGCTGAGGTTTTATGAAAATTTGAAGATAGAAGGGGTTCTTCCAGGGGTAGAAAAGAAAAAAAATCGTTCTTTAAAGGTTATGGAAGACAGTTTTTATGTACATGCCACCAAAGAAGGGGTTGAGTATGTAGACAGCTATGCGGTATGCTGCCCTATAAGCCCGGAAAAAGCTACTGCAAACTATTCAAACGGAGTACTGAAAGTCACTGTGCCTTATCAGCAGCCTTTTGAAAATTCAGTGGACGTAAAGATTGAGTAAACAGATACTTGATACTGTTAGGTTGCATAATTTTTCAAGGAGGGGGAATTTTAATGGAAAATCCTGTGCCCAAGATAATAAAAACCCCGATTATTGCCATGTATCACGATGATACACATGAAAGCCTTACTATAGAGCTTGAACTTCCGGACGTCATGGACGAGCATATAACTCTTGTAATGCATGAAAACAGTTTTTACCTTAAAGCCTACAGTGAAACTGTTGAATACCTGGGATCTTTTTTTCTGGATGGGCCCGTAGACCCGGAAAAGGCTATTGCAGTGAACAATAATGGAATGCTCACTATAACAGTCCCATATAAAGAAGGATTTGTTTGCGCAAGATATGTTCCGATAGAGTGAAAACTTGAAGATAGCAAAAAGCGCCGTGCAGAGGGAAAAATCCGAAAAGACTTAATGTTATATCCAATCAACTTTTATTATATTTAATTTGAATAGAAGAAGACTATTTTGATCAGTTTTTACTGCAAGAGGAGCTACCATGAAAATTGTTAAGTGCGGCGATCTGGGATTCAAGTGCAACTTTATGGCTACTGGTAATGAGCTGGAAGAAGTCGAAAAAACTATGTTTGACCACATAGAAAAAGAACATAAAGAAGAACTTGAAAAGATGTCCGAAGATGACATTCACCACCTGAAGCATCGTGTATCAACCCTTCTAGGAAGAAGTTGCGGTTGCGGTGCCCTCTAATATTTAAGCTTCCACGAACTTCAAAGCTTACCCTGGGTCTCCCGGGTATAGACCTTTTTTTCAGAGTTTTTTTGTGAATGCGGTTTTCAGCAATTCAGTAAAGAACAGGAATCGGGCTGAGCCCATATTGTAATACTAACGGACTCAATCCATATCTGAAATATACACTCATGGGAACATACACTCATGGGAACATACACTCATGGGTTAAGGACCCAGATCTGGTAATTAAGCAGCGCCGCAAAACTGACCCAGAGAAGATAAGGGATAAGGAGATAGGAAGCTGCTTTTGAAATCTTCAAGAATTGTATAGCCGTCAGCAGGATTGCAAGCCAGAGTAGGAGAATCTCAAGAAAGGCAGTATAAGGAGACTGCAGTCCGAAGAACAGGAGAGACCAGAGTATGTTAAGGCCCAGCTGTAATCCGAAAAGGAAAATTCCCACTTTGGCTTCTTTTTGTTGCAGCCCCTTTTCCCACACAAGATAAAGGGAGATTCCCATAAGCGTATAAAGCGTTGTCCAGACAGGGAAAAAGACCCAGGAGGGAGGATTAAAAGCCGGCTTTTCAAGCAAAAGATACCAGCTTTCAAGAGAAGAAGATGTAAATATAGCACCAATTGCCCCCGCGAACTGGCAGATAATTATGGAGACCAGAAGCCTGAATACATTCACTTTAAACATATAAGACCCCAAAGAGATACTGTACTTCAACACTAATTAATTGCAATGTCCGAAGAATATTTAATTTGTTTTTTCATATATTTTGAAGTATGTTGGAAAATATTCCAGAACGGAAAATTAAAATTTAAACCCTATTTAGAAATTCAGTCCTTCTGGAATGAAATTTATATACAGGATATTAGAAATATACGTAGTGAAGTGGGGATGGATTTCATAAATAATTTTAGAAACTTTTTAGATATCTATGGAGCTTTAAGCGCAGTCTATGCCACAAAACATAGAAATATATATATAATATTAGGTCGGTAAATGATTACCTAATGCCTGGTGAGGATGGAATAAAATGGTGCAGATGAAAAAGTGTACGACTAAAGAAGACGTATTAGAGACTGTAAAGGAACGAGACGTAAAGTTTATCCGGACTCAGTTTACGGATACACTCGGCATCATCAAAAGCTGGGCAATTCCTGTAGAACAACTGGAAGAAGCTTTTGAAAACGGCGTAATGTTTGATGGATCTTCGATCCAGGGCTTTACAAGGATCGAAGAATCTGATATGAAACTCGTGCTTGACCCGTCAACGTTCAGGATCCTCCCCTGGAGACCCGCGACGGGCGCAGTCGCAAGAATTCTCGGAGACGTATACCTCCCTGATGGGAAACCCTTCCAGGGAGACCCCAGATACGTCCTGAAAAGCGCAATCAAAGAAGCCGAGAAAATGGGCTTCTCAATGAACGTCGGACCGGAACTGGAATTTTTCCTTTTCAAGCTTGATGCAAACGGAAACCCTACAACCGAACTTACCGACCAGGGCGGATACTTCGACTTCGCACCCCTTGACCGTGCACAGGATGTACGCAGAGACATTGACTATGCCCTGGAACACATGGGATTCCAGATAGAAGCATCCCACCACGAAGTAGCACCCTCACAGCACGAAATCGACTTCAGGTTCGGCGACGTACTTAGCACGGCAGACAATGTAGTAACTTTCAAGTACGTGGTCAAGTCCATTGCCTATCACAAAGGATACTATGCGACATTTATGCCAAAGCCCCTCTTCGGAGTAAACGGTTCAGGCATGCACAGCAACCAGTCCCTCTTCAAAAACGGAAAAAACGCTTTCTATGACCCTGTCTCTTATACACATCTGACGCTGCCGACGAATAGAGAGGTGTAGATCTCGGTGGT